>CAJXRJ010000022.1 GCA_913058555.1 uncultured bacterium | reverse complement strand
AGAGACAGGGTGACAGGTGTCGCGGCCCTGGTGGGCGCCGTCGAAGGCGCGGTCCAGCGGGACGCGCGAACTCTCCTCGCCGCGGACCTGACCATCGAATCGCGCCGTCCGATCTCAGAGAACGTGAACGGCCGCCTGTCGATCTTCAAGGTCGGCGAGCCGAAGCGAGTCAAGGCCGAGGCCAACGTCGTGGAGCTTGGCGCCATGGTCCGCTCGGAGCTCGGGCCCGACGATCGCCCGACGACCCTCGTCGAGCTCAAGGCAACGGACGCGGACTACCCGCTCTACGGTGAGGTCGTGACGGCGCCGGCCGGAATTCGGCCGGGCGTGCTCGGCGCGGACGAGGCCATCGGCGCACCGGAGCTCTTGGCGCAGCTCGGCGTCGCCGTCGGCGACGGGGTTTTGATCGGTGGTAAGTCATTCACCATCGTCGCGGAACTGGTGGATGAACCGGATCGCGTGGACTTCGCCATGACCCTTGGCCCACGCCTCTTCCTCTCGGAAGCTGGGCTGGAACGCACGGAGCTCGTGCAGTTCGGGAGCCGCGTCAAGTACAAGCGCCTCGTGGCCGTCGATGACGAGGATCCGGCCGCCTTGGCGAGCACGATCAAGATCATCCTGCGTGGCCTCGACGAAGGGCCTTACCTCACGATCAAGACGTTCGATCGCCCGAGCCCGGGGCTGTCGCGCGCCCTCGACAACGTCGCGTCGTACCTCGGTCTGGTGGCGCTCCTCTCGCTCTTGCTCGGCGGCATCGGTGTCGCCCAGGTCGTGCGCGCATGGCTGAGCAGCCGCTCGCCGGCGATCGCGACCCTGCGCAGCCTTGGCTTCCGCCCGCGCGAGGTGTTCCTCGCGTACTTTGGCCACGTGCTTGTGCTCGCAATCATTGGGTGCGCGATCGGAATCGCCTTCGGCCTCGTGGCCCCCTTCGTGGTGCGTGCCTTTGCGCCGGAGCTCATGGAGAGCGGCGCGGGCGGGATCCAATGGGGGGCCGCCCTGCGCGGGCTCGTCCTTGGCCTTGGCACAGCGGCTGTCTTCAGCTTGCCTCCGCTCACGGCCGTTTGGCGCGTGTCGCCGGCGCGGGTCCTGCGCGCCGAAGCCGCGCCCCTCCCCGCACCCGCGATCGTGCGCTGGTTCTCCGGGGCAGCGCTTGTCGGCGGCGTGTTCCTCTTCTCGTGGCTGCAGTCCGGTCAGCCCCTCGTCGCGGCGGGATTCACGGGCGGGCTCGCACTTCTGGTGGGCCTCCTGACCGGCGCCGCCACGCTCGTCACGCGGCTCGCTGGCAAGGTCCCGCGACTCCGTCTCAACCCCACCCTGCGCCACGGGATCGTCGCCCTGGCGAGGCCCGGTGCTGGAGTGGTGGGGGCTGCCGTGGCCCTCGGCGTAGGAACCCTCGTGGTCGTGGCTTTGAGTCTCGTCGGCTCCCGCCTTGAGGAAGAGCTCATCAACGGGGCCCCGCCCGACGCGCCGACCGTGTTCCTCGTGGACGTCCAGCCTGATCAGTGGGACGGCGTCCAGGAGATCGTGTTGGACGAGGGCGCAGACGAAGTGGACTCCACGCCCGTCGTCATGGCCCGCCTCGCGAGCGTCGCGGGCACGCCCCTCGCCAAGCTCCTCGCCGACGAGTCCCGTGGCCGTTCACGCTGGCAGCTGTCCCGCGAGCAGCGCCTGACCTGGTCCGAGGAGCTACCTGGCGGCAACACCCTCGTGGCCGGCGAGCTTTGGAGCGACCCCAGCGCCCACGAGATCAGCATCGAGGTGAAATTCGCCGAGTCCCTCGGAGTCGGCCTCGGAGATCCCATCACCTTCGACGTGCAGGGCGTGCCCATGACGTTCACGGTGACGAGTCTCCGTGAGGTCGATTGGGCCAGTTTCCAGATCAACTTCTTCCTGCTCGTGGAGCCCGGCGTCATGGAAGACGCCCCCGGCTGGCGCCTCGCGGCCGCCCGTGTTCCCGAGGACCGCGAAGCGTCGCTGCAGACGCGCGTCGTGAAGGCCTTCCCGAACGTTGGCGTCCTTCGCATTCGCCCACTCCTGGAGCGCGTCGCCGAGACCCTCGGCCGCATCGCGTTCGCCGTGCGCATGCTCGGGGGATTCACGATCCTGACCGGGATCGCGATCTTGGCCGGCGCCATTGCGGCGTCGTCCCTCCGAAGGGGCGGCGAGGCCGCGCTTTTGAAGGCCCTCGGCATTACGGGGCGCGGCGTCGCCCTGCTCTTCACCGTGGAGTTCGGCCTGCTCGGGCTCGTGGCCGGCCTCCTCGGCGGACTCGGCGCGCTGATCCTCTCGTGGATCTTCCTCTCCGTCGGCCTCGACATGCACGGTGTGCCGAACCTGCTGAGTGTTCCGATCGCCGCTGTCAGCGCCGCCCTCCTCGCGATCCTCGCCGGTCTTGGGTCCAGCGTTCGCACCCTGCGCGCGAGCCCCATGGGCGCCCTCAGGGGCTAGTTGCCTCAGAGGGAGTAGCGGCCGCCTTTCAGGACGAGGGCGACAGGATTACCGGTCCGGTCGGTTTCGACGCGGCCCTCGATTTGGCCGCTCTTGAGGTAGATGTAGAGCGCGTCGCCGAAGATCTCGTAGGAGCCCCATTCCTCCTGGTTGGCGTCGGCCACGTCGAGCCCGACGACGCCCGTGAGGTACCAGAACGACTTGACGGAGCCATCGTCGCGGAACGAATACTGCCACCCGGTGCCGCCGCTGGCGTTGTTCTCCGTGCTGGCGATCGCCTTTCCAGCCAGCTTTTGCTCGAGCTTCCTATTGCGCTCGGGCGGTGTGGGGATGACGGAAAGGAACAGGTGTTTGGCCTTCGGGAAGTACTCCGCTTCCTTGCCCTCCACGGCAAGCGCCGCCACGTACAAGAACGCGTCGCGCTTCACAATGCCGCCTGACCAAAGCCGGATCTTCTGGCCGTTCTGTGCTTTGCCTGACCACTCTTGCTCGGCCCCCGGCACGTCGCCCACGAGCACCCGCCGCGGCGCAGCTTTCGCTTTGCCCAGCCGAAGCCCATCGGCCGCCAGCTGCCGCAGCCACTCGCCCTCGTACTGCTGCATCAGCTGCACGGGCGTCTTGCCTTTCTCTTTTCCCTCGAGCTCGCCCCACCCGACGAACACAATTGCCTCCAGCGTCTCTTTTCCCTTGAGGCCTGGATCCACGACCATCACCCAATCGTCGATCGCCTCCACCCGCCACCGCTCGGGCATCACGCACGTGAAGTAGTCCCGCGGGTGCTTCCACAGCTTGCCCTTCCCGGGCTCCTTCTTCCCGGCCTCCAGCGCAGGCGGAATCTCCGGGAACCCCGTCGCGGCCCTTTCATAGGTCTTCGCACCGTCCTTCCATTGGACGGTGAGCTTGTTCCCCTCAAGCGTGAACCGCGGGCGCTCGACTTCCCCGCCGCGCTTGAACCGGAGCTTCTTCGACCCAAACCGCCGCCACGTGGCCGGGGCCCCATCGATCGTGGCGTTCCCGTCAGCGTCCAGGCGGAGCGTCGCGCTCTCTTCGCTCCAGGTGCCAATCAGATCGTCCGTGACGACGCTGGTGTTGAGTGAACCCGTTGGGGCGAAGCCGACGAGGAAAGCCGTGATCAGTAGGGCCGAAAATCGAAGCAGCATGTGCGCGCAGGCGTGCGGGGCCGCGAACGGCCCGTCGAGGGGAGGGGAGGCATAGATCCCAGCGTGACCTGACCCCGCGGTCCCTCACGGTTCTGGCGTAGATCACGCAAGAATCGATTCCTGACAGTGGCCCTCGCCACATGCGCGTCACTCGATCGGGAAGGCCCCGTGGCCTGAGCCTTCGTGGAATCAGCCCCAGGGCTAGTCAGCCAACGATGCTGTCCTTCAGGCGATGGAGCAGCCAAGCACGCGCGAGCGCCCATTCCCTCCGCACGCTCCGCTCAGAGATCCCTGCGACCTCGCCCGCTTCTTCCTGTGTATAGCCGCCAAAGAATCGGAGCTCGACAAGCTGGGCTTGCCGAGGGTCGATTTCGGCGAGTTCATTCAGTGCCAGGTCGAGGTCGATCAAGTCGACCCGTGGCTCCTGGCCGTCGGTCAGCTTGCTCAGGATCACGGTGGGTCGAGACAGGAGGCGTTGACTTGTTCTTCGCCTGACCTCGTCCACGAGCACGTGCCGAATGACGGTGGTGCAGTACGCAATCTTCGCCGCGTGCGATAGCTCGCGGTCATTCTGAGCTCGCGCCATCCGCAAGAAGCCGTCATGGGCAAGGTCGGTGGCGTCGATGTACGAAAGGCGCCCGGACTTGGACCAGACCTTGGCCGCCACTTCCCGAATCATCGGATAGGCGAACTGGCTTGGCGTCGACGCCTTTACAGGGAGAGCAGTGGGAGAAACTGAATCAGGCAAGGGAAAGGGACGCGGGCAGGCGCGGCTAGTCTTGGGTGATCAATGGTCTTGCTAACCTGAATCCTACAGCGCCGCGGCGAATCTCGCCGGGGGGGCCATGCCGGAGGGGGATCGTGGCGGAGCCAAATGCTGTGTGGAAGCTGCCTCCTCGGTACGAGAAGTCACCGCCGCCATCAGCGAGAACTTCGCCAGTTTTTGGAGCCAATGGGATCGTGGGGTCCTGGAGTGCCTTGACCTTGAACGGATCGAGGCACCACTCCTGCACGTTGCCGAGAACGTCGTAGAGCCCGAATGGGTTGGGGGCAAAGGAGCCCACCGGCGCGTGGAAGTAGTGAATGTCGTTCACCCATGGCGGCTCGACGGATGTGGAGCCTGTGGCGTCCAAGACATTCTCAGGAGCATCTGCCCATCGAGTGTCCTCTGGCCACCAGTAGAGGCCCCTCCCGACGGGGTGTGCAGCATGCTGCCATTGGGCCTCCGTGGGAAGCGTGCAACCCATGCGATGCGCCGCGGTCAGTGCTTCTTTATGCGACACCATTTCAACGGGATGGCGGTCTGTCATGAGGACGCCGCTGTTGATTTCCCCACTAGCCCACTCGGAACGATTGAGGGTCATCGCGAGCACCCAGTGACCTTGGGTGACCTCGTACTTCCCGACCAGGAACGAGTCTAGCTGGATCGCGCGCGTGCCGAAAGTGGCATGGTTGAATAGCAGTGGTAGCCCGCTCCGCAGGCGTTGTTCGTGGGCAGGAATCTCTGGGGTCCCGAAAGCTACGGCTCCACCGGGGATCAACACCAGCACTGGGCAAGTCGCTTCGTCGACCACGAGCCGTTCGGTTTGGGGATGGCGCTGGGGGATGGTGCCCCAATCCACGAGGCCGAATTCTTCCAAGCCTGATTCCGGATCAGCGCCCAGCGGAATCAGGCCCACCTGCGGTTGCAGCCGTAGGCCGTTCATCCGGGGATCCTCGAGGACCCGGCGGGCCGCGTCCGACCAGTCCTTCTGGCGATCTTGGACAGATCGGGCCATGACCGCGGCCGCGTTCTCTCTTCTTTGCTGCACCGTCGCGATCGCCTCGGGCAGGCAGCGCGCATCGTCGTCGAACCGCTCCCGTTGAAGGCCCGTGGGTGCTGCGTGGCTGCTCGTGGGGCGTCGCGCGAGAACGCCGCTCGCTTGCTCCAGCCATCGGTCATAGTCCGGAAGGGTCTGGGGCAGCTGGGGCCAAAGGGAATCGACCTGGCCGAGCAAGTGCGGGAGCAAGGCCAAGTCTCCGAGGGCCATCGACTTGTGGGACTCATCCCTTGCGCGGTCTAGCGCAATGACGGTTGAGACCAGCGCGGCGGTGAGGAGGATCCCAGTCACCAGGGACGCCGCGACGACCACTCGGTATCGACCGACGAGCTTCCTAAGAGTTCTAAGCGAGCTGCGATGCGACGTGCGGATGCTCTGGCCCGCAAGGAAACGATCGAGGTCGTCCGCGAACGCGCCAACGCTCTCGTACCTCAGCGCAGGGTCCTGTTCGAGGGCGCGAACGATGACATCCCCGAGATCCCTTGAGATCTCCTGGAGGAGCGGCTTGCTGACAAAACCGTCCCATTCCGCAATGGAGAGCAAGCCCACCAAGCCGTCACTCCCGTCACTGTGGGGGAGCTTGCCCGTCAAGGCTTCGAACAGCATGACCGCCAGGGAGAATTGGTCAGATCGCTCGTCAGGGGAGGCTCCCGAGACCTGCTCGGGGCTCATGTAGGCAATCGTTCCCACGACTTGGCCCGTGGCGGTCAATCGCTCCTGACTCTCGGCGCTTCGAATCGTGGCGACGCCAAAATCGAGAACGTGCGCTCGCGAGTCGCTGGCAATCAGAATGTTGGAGGGCTTCAGGTCCCGATGGACGACCCCTGAGTCGTGCGCGTATTGAACAGCGCGGCAGACCTCGGAGATGGCCGTAGCGACCCAGCGCTCGTCATTGTTCTTCGCTGCTTCGCGGAAGGGTCTACCCTCAACCAGGGCGATGGCGATCCACCGCATGGCACCATGTTCCCCCGAGGCGGAACCTGAATCGATGAAGGGGGGGATGGCGGGGTGGTGAAGGCGAGAGAGCGCTGCGACTTCCCGTTCGAAGCGGGACGCAGCGTCTTGGGCTTTCATGGGACCCGTGAGCACCTTGAGTGCGACGACTCGGTCACGCTCCTGATCCAGTGCGCGGTACACCCGGCTAAACGACCCGGCCCCGAGCAGGCCAAGGACTTTGAAGCGGCCGATAAACGCCGGCAGCGGCGTCGGCGCTCCGACTTCGGCTGACACAGCAAAGCCAAGTCGATCTGCCTCTTCATCGAAGCTGAGCACCAAGCGGAGTGTCTTCTCCACGACCGCAGTCTCCGGATGGGAGCGCAGAACCCAAGCCAAGCGCTTCTCCTCAGGCAGCGTGACCGCCTCCCGGGCAAGTCGCATCGCTTCTCTCTCTGCCTGAATGCTCGAAGTGGTCACCCATGCAGTGATACCGCCGCCGTTCCATTCTGTCGAGGGCGGTGGCGAGGGCTATACAACCCCACCACGTGCAAGGGGGGCCTAGACGGCTTCCGCCGCTTAGACCCCCCTTGCACGTGGTGGGGTTGTGTAGCCCTCAGATGTCGGTTTCGACTATTGAAACGAAATCGTCAGGCCGTCGGTGAAGTTGGAGCCGAGGCCGATGCCGGAGCGGTGCCAGGCTTGGAAGCTCCAGTCTTCGCCGGCCATGACGGGTGACACGCCGTTGCCTTGGGGGATGGTGGCGAGGTTGATTTGTAGGCTGAACTCGCCCGTGGTTCCGGTGCTCAGAATCTGGCCCGACTGGTTGTAGCGCCCGACGAGGCCGCCGAGGCAGATGTTGCCGTTGCTCGTTCCGTTAGCGCCGGGGACGAAGCCGGTCATCCTCGAGACGATGAAGATGCCGAACTGGTTGGGCGGCAGGTCCGAGGCCATGAGCGTCACGTTGTTGGCGGCGGCGGACGTTTGGCCGGTGGCCGACATGTGGCTGGGGACCCCCGTACCGTTCGGGACGGCCGTGCAATAGTTCGTGCCGATGTTGTTGGCGCCGCCAAGTGCCGCGACTTCGAGGGCGTTGGCCACGAGTACGTCACCGTTGCCCGCGGTGTCCCAGAAGCCCCCTGAGCAGTTGCTTGAGGGGGGGTAGAGGCCGAGGTCCACTCGGTTGGAATTGGTACCTACGACGACGAGCGGGGCGCCGTCGTCCCACTGGGCGATGAGCGTGCCCTGGAGCAGGGGCGCGGTGGGCTGGGGACGGAATGCGTTGGTGGCGGTGAGGGCCGCGACTCCTGCCACGGTCGGATGCGATGGGTCCAGGATCGTCCCAAGGGAGGCCGGGTTCGCGGGGCCCCCCAACTGTGTTTGAATGATCTCGTAGCCCCCCGTGATCCAGCGACCCTGGAGCGAGCGATCTACGCTTGTTGAGGAAACGCCGAAGACCGCGACGACGACGCCGCCGCCCATGTCGACGTAGTCAGCCATGTTGTCGCCGAGGGTCGTCGAGTTCAGATAGTTCACATTGCTCCATGTGATGACGGCGTCGAAGTTCATCAGATCTGCGACGCTCGGGGTGGCCGCGACGCAGTCGACAATCGTGACTGAGTTAAACTTCGCCGAGGCGGTGAGGTACGCCTGCACGTCGGTGTATCGGCAGTTCGTGGTTGAGGCGCTTGCCGCAGCGACGATCGCAACGTCGGGCAGTTGCGCCAGGGCAGGGGCGCCGAATAAGAGAGCGGTGGCGGCGAGGAGAGCAGGTCGATTGGCCATGAGGAAGAAAAGAGGTTGCTGAGTAGAGGGTCGGCTTCTAATACAGGTAGCCGACTCGGCAAGCCTCATCGGAACGACGCCACTCGTCAAGGCCACCCCACCTGGCGCGTCCTAGCGGCTCATTTGGGCGCGAAGGACGCTCAAGGGGACGGAGCCGCTGCCGAGGATCTGGTCGTGGAAGGCTTTGAGATCGAAGTCGGCGCCGAGGCGTGCTTCGGCTTCCTTGCGGAGGGCGCGGATCTCGAGCTCGCCGGTCTTGTAGGCGAGGGCTTGGCCGGGCCAGGAGATGTATCGGTCGACCTCGGTGGTGCACTCGTGAATGGAGAGCGCGGTGTTGGACGAGAGGTAGTCGATGGCTTGCTGGCGCGTCCACCCGTAGGCGTGCAGGCCGGTGTCGACCACGAGGCGGGCGGCGCGCCACATCTCGTAGGTGAGGCGGCCGAATTCTTGGTAGGCGTCCTTGTAGATGCCCATTTCGATGCCGAGCCATTCCGTATACAGAGCCCAGCCTTCGCCGAAGGCGGTGACGTACGCATGGCGGCGGAACGGCGGCAGGTGATCGAGCTCCGCGTTGAGGGCGATCTGGAGGTGGTGCCCGGGCACGGCTTCGTGCAGGGAGAGTGCGGGCAGGGCGTAAAGGGGGCGGCTAGCGAGGTCGTAGGTGTTGACCCAGTAGGTGCCGGCGCGGCCGCTGTCGAGTCCAGCACGCACGTAGCGGCCGGAGGTGTACTTGGCGGCGATGGCGTCGGGCACGGGCTCGACGCCGTAGGGCTGGCGGGGGAGGCGGCCGAAGTAAGCGGGGAGCTTGGCGTCCACGTCCTTGCAGATGCGCGCGGCCCGGGCGAGGAGTTCCTCGGGGGACTTGGCGTAGAAGCGCGGGTCGCTGCGGAGGTAGGCGAGGAATTCGGCGAAGGTGCCTTCGAACTCGCCCTTCTCGATCAGCGTCGTCAGGACGGCTTCCATGTCCGCGCGGATGCGTGCGACCTCGGCGAGGCCGCGGTCGTGCACTTCCTTGGGCGTTTGGTCGAGGGTCGTGAAGCGGCGGACGAGGTAAGCGTAGTACTCGTCGCCGTCCGGCAGGCTGGAGGCACCAAGGGTGCTGCGGCCGGCGGGGATGTACTCCTTCGAGAGGAACTCGAGGAAGCTCTGGTACGCCGGGATGATGGAATTCTTGACCGCGACGCGCGCTTCGGAGCGGAGAGCCTCGGCGGTTTCGGCATCGATGCCGTCGGGCATCTTGTCGAGGGCGCGCACGAAGGGATGGGACTCAGGCGACACGAGCATCGGGCGCAGCTGGGCTCCAAAACCAAGCATGACCACCTTGGGAAGGACACGGCCCGCCTTGATGCCGTCGCGCATGTTCGCGATTTGCTGGCGCATGTAGCCCGGGAAGAGCCGCATGCGCTGGAGGTAGTTGCGGATGTCGGCTTCGGATTCCAGGCGCGTCTCCTCCGGCAGGCGCGCGAAGGACGTGTGGAATCCGGAGTCGGCGTTGAGAGGCGTTTCGTACTCGTAGAACTTGACCGCACGGGCGCGATCCCGGAGCTGTTCGAGCAGCATGAGCTGCGTGACTTGCTCGTCGGAGCTCAGCTGCTTCGTATCGATGTCCTGGAGCCGCGCCGCAAACTTGAGCGCCATGGCTGCGCGAGCCTCTTGGGCGTCCGGCGAAACGTCGGGCACCTTCGCGTCGTATTCGTGGTGCCCAATGGAGGACGCAAAAAACGGTTGGTCCGCGAGGCGCGTCTGCCATTCGGCGGCGACCAGTTCCTGCAGCAGCAGGGAGTGATCGTTCCGGGAGGCTGTGGTGATCGTGGTGGCGGTGGGGATCCCCGGACGGTCCGTTTCTGGGGAGGTCGCCGGGGTGCCTGACTGGGAGCCTGACTGGGGGCACGCCGCCGAAGCGGCCAAGGTGAGAGCCATCGCGTAGAGCATGGCGTCAAGGTTAGGGGATCTTGTCGGAGCCGGCCCGAAGACCCTCCTTGGGCTTTACGTGCTCAAGGCAACCGGCCCTTTTTCCGGAGACTTCGACCTTCGGTTGCAACCTTCGGGCTGCCCATGCGATCTTCCCTGGGACAATGCTTTTGGAACTCAGCCTGCAGGACCTCGCGCTCTTCGAGCGTGCGGCGCTCGAATTCGGTGGTGGCCTCAACACGGTGACGGGGGAGACCGGGGCGGGCAAGAGCCTCGTCGTCGACGCCCTTGAGCTGCTGCTCGGCAGCCGCGCGAAGGCCGCGATGGTGCGCAAAGGCGCTGACCGTGCGCGGGTAGAGGGGCGCTTTCTCTTGCCCCTGGACGGCTACGGCGAGGTCGTGGCCATGTGGCTGCGGGAGTTCCTGCCGGAGGCCCTCGAGGAGGGCGACGACCACGGGGAGCTCGAGCTGATCCTGACGCGCACGATCGGCCAAGACGGTCGGTCGCGGGCCCACGTGAACCACCGGCCGGTGACCCAGAAGCTCCTCAAGGAGCTCGCGGCACGCCTGGTCGAGATCCACGGGCAGAACGACCACCAACGCCTCTTCGAGCCCGCTGAGCAGCTGCGGCTTGTGGACGCATTCGGTGGGCTGGCGGGAACCCTGGCGGGCTACCGCGAACAACGGTCCCGTTGGCTGGGGCTCGCCGAGGAGCTCGAGGCCCTGGAAGAGCGCGAGTCCGAGCGGCTCCAGCGCCTGGACCTGATTCGATTCCAAGCGACGGAGCTGATGGAGGCCAACCCATCGGCCGTGGAAGCCGAGGCCCTGCGCGCCGAGCGATCGGTCCTGCGGCATGCGGCGGAGCTGCATGCGGAGCTTGGGTCGGTGCTCCATGGCCTCTCTGAGTCAGATCAGGCGGCCCTGGACACCGTGCGCAGCGCCGAACGGGCGGTCACTTCCTGGGCGAGCAAGGTCTCCGGCCTTGATGAGCCTGCGGAGGAGCTCCGGGAGGCCGCGCTGCACCTCGAAGAGGCGGCGCGGGGCCTCAGTGGCTTCTTCGACGGGGTCGAGGACGATCCTGGGCGTCTGGAGGCCGCGGAATCGAGGCTCGGAGCCCTGGAGAGGCTCGAGCGCAAATACGGAACGGATACAGAAGGGCTCGAGCGGCGACGGGATGAGCTCGAAGCTGAGTTGGAGGCCATGACGGCGGGTGCGACGACCGCCGAGGAGCTGAAACCGCGGGTGGACCTGGCCCGTGAGGCCCTGGCGGAGTCCGCGCGGCGCCTTCGGGCAGCCCGGGCCAAGCTCGGCAAGAAGCTCAAGGCGGCCGTGGAAAAGGGGCTCAAGGAACTTGGATTGGAGCGGGCGAGTTTCTCCATGGTCTTGACGCCGCACACTCCCGGTGGTGCCACCGAGGGGGCCGGCGCCGTGGAGGCAGATCGGCGCCTTTTCGGCCCTAGCGGTACCGAGGGCGTCGAATTGCTCCTGGCCGCGAACCCCGGTGAGGACACTCAACCCCTGAGGAATGTGGCGTCGGGAGGAGAGGCGGCGCGCATTCTCCTGGCCCTCCGGGGGGCCCTGGCCGTTCGCCGATCGACCCCCACCTTGGTCTTTGACGAGGTGGACGCGGGGGTGGGTGGACGTCTTGGACCCAAGGTCGCGAAGCACCTCGAAGTGCTGGGTGGACACCACCAGGTCCTGTGCGTGACGCACCTCCCCGCGATCGCGGCCCGGGCGGCCCGGCACCTAAAAGTCGAGAAGTCGGTGGAGGGTGGCCGCACCCGCACCCGAATAACCCCCCTGGAGAAGGACGCGCGCATCGCCGAGATTGCCGACATGATCGCCGGGGGGGCCGCTGAGCCCACCGCCTTGGCGGAGGCCCGGCGCCTCTTGGGCGCGGCGCCGGCCTGACCCACTCGTCCCTCACCCGCCTCTCCTAACGCTGGCCAGTCCGGCACCCACTCCCGCATCCCCCCCCAGGGGGCGCGTGTCTGCCGTCAGGCAGTTCCGCTTCGCAATGGCCATCCGCTGTCCCCTCCCGCTGACGCCGATCCCCGTGACCAAGGTCTGGGGCGGTAACAAGCTGCGCGATTTTGTCCGCGCGGGCGAAGGGACCGGCGTGTCTTGGCCTGACGAGCCCGTGGGGGAGGTCTGGCTCACCTGCGACCGCGACGACCGGGTTTCGGTCGTCTCTGAGGGGCCCTTCGCTGGGCGCTCGCTCCGGGGCCTGATGCTCTCGGAGCAGGAGGCGCTGCTGGGGGACTCAAAGCCCTCCGCGGACGGCTGCTTCCCCCTCATCGTGAAGCTCCTGGACGCCCATCAGAACCTGTCGGTCCAGGTCCACCCGGATCCGATCGCCGCCAAGGCCCTGGGATCGACCCCCAAAAGCGAGTGCTGGTACGTCCTTGCGGCCTCTGAGGGAGCTGAGGTGCTCCTGGGCCTGGCCCCTGGGGTGGACGCCACGGCTTTCGCCAAGGGGGCGGCGAGCCCGGACGTGGTGGAGTTGCTCCAGCGCTTCAGCGTCCGTGAGGGCGACGGGATCGACGTGCCCGGCGGCACCGTCCACAGCATCGGCGCGGGCATCGCCATCGCCGAGGTTCAGAACAATAGCGACACCACCTACCGCATCTATGACTGGGATCGCACGGGCCTTTCCGGCGAACCGCGCGACACTCATCTCCAAGAAGCCCTACGCTCCATCGACTACGAGGCTGTCCCTGAGGCCCCGAGCCCCCTGGTAGAGCCCGACGAAGACGCGCCTTCAGTGAACCGCCACGCGGTCCTGCGCGACGGCGAACTCTTCCTGGCGGAGGTCCTCGATCTCCACGAACCAGAGGAGCTTGGGTCCCCCGGGCAACCTACGGTGCTGCTCGTGTTGAGTGGCAAGGGCCGGTTAGAAACCGGCGACGGCGAAACATACCTATTGGAAAAAGGCAGCACTTGGCTGCTCCCCGCCGACCTCGAGTCGGCGAGCGTGGTCGAGGCGTGCGGTAACCTGCGCGTCCTCAGGGCCCGCACAAGAAGCGCCCGGTAAACGGCACGCAGAGAATTCGATGGCAAGACGATCAAGAGGGACCCGTGGCGGTCCCCGTAACGCTTCCGGTGCGTCCGGAAGGGGCAAGAGAGGTGGGTCTCAGCAGTCTGCGGACGGCGAGCCCAAGACGAAGCTCAAGAAGGTAGGCGGTAAACGGCTGCCGGCGCGCTCCTCATCAGCGCGGGACGAGAAGCGCGGCGTGACGCTGGTGCGCCTCAACAAGTTCCTCGCTGACAACGGCGTCGCCTCGCGGCGCGGCAGCGACGAGCTGATCGCGGCGGGCAAGGTGATGGTGGACGATGACATCGCCACCGAGCTCGGCATGAAGATCGACCCGTCCACCCAGACGGTGGATGTCGACGGCGTGCGTCTGAAGTCAGACCCACGGGAGCGCCGGTACTACATCTTGCACAAGCCCTCGGGCGTGGTTTGCACGAACGAGATCCGCGAAACGCGTCCACGGGCCATCGATCTCATCACCGATCCCCGAAGGGGCCGGATCTTCACGGTTGGCCGCCTGGACGAGGAGTCGAAAGGGCTCCTGCTGCTCACCAGCGATGGTGAGTTTGCGGAGCGCATCGCCCACCCCCGATTCGGCGTCGCAAAGACGTATCTCGTCAAAGTGTCCGGCCGCGTGGAAGACGATGCGGTCAACAAGATCCGCGAGGGCGTGCACTTGGCCGAGGGGCGGACGGCGGGCGCACGCGTGCTCATCAAGCGGCGTACGACGACGAGCTCGACGCTGGAAGTCAGTATCCAAGAGGGCAAGAACCGCGAGGTGCGGCGCGTCTTTGCGCGCGTCGGCTACAAGGTCCTCTCGCTCACACGGACGCGCATTGGGCCCCTTGGCATTCGCGGCATCCGCGAAGGCAAGTGGCGCGCGCTGAGCCGTGACGAGGTCGAGGCGTTGCTTCGCGAGAGCGATGGGCAAGGGCCCACCGACCGTGGCGAAGGCAGCTATCATGCTGGCGGAGCTGGCGATGCCCGCGAAGACTGGGATCCCCTGGAGGACCGGCCCGTTCGCCCGCGACGCGTGCGAGGCGGCCCCCGCCGGAGCTCCGGCGGCGGCTTCCGTAGCAGTTCAAGCGGCGGTCCCCGTCGGGGGGCAGGCTCTGGATCCAGGCGCGGCGGCGGCGTGCGCGCAGGCTCCAGACGCTCCTCCAGGCGCTCTCGCTAAAGCACAATCCACAACCTATGAGTTCAACGAACGGCGGCGCCGCGGCGCCGGAGTATTGCGGTGCCAAAGTGCACGAGCGTGCGCTCTCCAACGGCATGCCCGTCCTGGTGGCGGAGCGTCACACCGACCCCGTGGTGGCGGTCATGTGCTGGTACGGCGTCGGAGGTCGGCACGAGTCGGCTGACATGGCAGGCGTGAGCCACTTCCTCGAGCACATGATGTTCAAGGGAACGTCGAAGCTCGGGAAAGGTGCGATCGACCTCGAGACCACGGTCCTTGGGGGCAGCAACAATGCGTTCACGACCCCGGATCACACGGCCTATTGGTTCGAGTTCGCCTCGGATCGGTGGGAGCGTGCGCTCGAGCTGGAAGCTGACCGCATGCAGAACCTCAGCTTGGATCCCGAGGAGTTTGACTCGGAGAAGCTGGTGGTTCTCGAGGAGCTTTCCATGGGCCTCGATGATCCGTGGCGCTCCCTGGGGCGCCGGGTGAGCGAAGTGCTCTTTGGCCGGCACCCCTACGCGCGCCCCGTGATCGGGTACCGCGATACGCTCGAGCCCATGACGCCTGAGTCCATGCGCGAGCACTACGCGCGCTTCTATCGTCCAGGGAACGCGACCCTCGTGATTGCCGGCGATGTGGACCCGGACGCGGCCTTGGCCGCTGCGGAAAAACACTTCGGCTCCATCGTCGATCCGTACAAGGGTGACGAGTCCGTTGCGGACGCGCCCCGCCCCGCCCCGGAGCTCGACAGCGTCGTGCGCATCGAAACGACGTGGGACGATCAGTCGTCTCGTCTCATCATGGCTTGGCCCGGCGGGCGCTTCGGCGACGACGACGACTTCGCCCTCGACGTGGCGGTGACCATTCTTTCTAGCGGCAAGCTCAGCCGGCTCTATCGGCGACTGGTCGTGGATGAGGGGCTCGCTACGAGCGTGTCTGCGAACAACGATGCGCGCGCCGAGCACGGAGGCTTCTGGCTCTACGCCGAAGCGGTGGCGGGCGCGGATTGCGCCGTTCTCGAGGCGGCCCTCGATGAGGAGATCGCGCGCCTGCGCGACGAGCCGGTTTCCGAAGAGGAGCTCGTGCGCGCGAAGAAGCTTCTCGCGGCGAGCGAGGCCTTCGACTCTGAAACGACAACGGAGATCGCGGAGACCCTCGGGGAGTACGCGACGGACCTTGGGTGGCGCGACGCGCTCAACGTGGGGGAGCGCAGGAACGCCGTGACCGCCGAATCGATGCAGGCGGTTTGCGCTCAGCTCCTGAAGCCGAACGCCCGGGTCGTGGCCTGGTCCCGCCCAGCCGAATCTCCCTCTGGAGCCACCGCAGAAGAAGCAGCAGGCGCAAGCGCATGACCAAGACTGACTACGCCATCCCGACGGTCGCCATCGATCGCGAACGCTTCGTTCTCTCCAGCGGCGCGGTCCTGATCGTGCATCGCCGCGCAGGCGCGCCCGTCACGGCGGTCCGCATGCACATGCGGGGCGGCGCACGACTCGACCCGAAGGGCAAGGAGGGCGTCGCGTACTTCACGGGTGCCTTCGCTGACCAAGGTACGAGCCGCCGCAGCGACGAAGAGATTGCCGAGCTCCTCGAGCCAGAAGGCGGCGGCGTCAGCGGTGATGCCCTCGGGCTCTCCGGCGCCGTGGCCGGCCCTGCTTGGGGTTTGCTGGTGGACGTCATGGGCGAGCTCGCCTGCGACGCGGCCTATCCGGATGAGCGCGTCGAGCGGCACTTCGACCGAATGAAGACGCGCCTCGCCATCGAGGCCGAAGATCCCCGCGCCCAGGGCGGCATTCGCTTCAAGCGACTGATCTATGGCGACGACCACTTCATGGGCCGCAGCCCCTACGGCTCGCTAGAGACGGTTCAGAACATCACGCCCGCGGACCTGCGCGCCCACCGTGAAGCCAACTGGTGCAGCGAGCGCCTCTTGATCGCCGTCGTCGGCGACGTGGAGCCCGAGGCCGTGCGCGAGCGCGTCGAGAAGGCCTTCAGCTCGCTCCCGAAGGGCACGGCTTACGTGCCGGAGCCCTACACGTTCCCCAGCATCGAGCCGCGGCGCGCGACCTTCGAGCGCGAACGCAACCAGGTGCACGTCTACCTCGGCCACCTCGGTATCGAGCGCGCCCACCCCGACTACGCGCCGCTGGTGGTCATGGACCACGTGCTCGGTACCGGCCCGGGGTTCACCAACCGCATCACCCAGATCCTGCGGGACAACCTGGGCCTGGCGTACTCGGTGCATGCGGACATCCACGCCTCGGCGGGGCTCCTGCCCGGCATGTTCCGCGCCTACATCGGGACGAGCCCTGAAAACGTCCGCACCGCCATCGACGGGTTCCTTGTCGAGATGCGCCGCATTCAGGACGAGCGCGTTCCGGACGAGGAACTCTCGGTGGCCAAGAGCTACTTGGTGGGTTCCTTTGCCATGGGCTTCGAGCGGGCGGCGCGGCGCGCCAGCTACCTCATCTCCGCCGAGGTCCACGGTTTCCCCGACAACCATCTCGAGCTGCTGCCCCGTGAGTTCGCCGCGGTCACCGCCGAGGACGTTCAGCGGGTCGCGAAGGCCCATTTGCACCCGGACAAGTGCTCCATCTCCTTGTCCGGGCCGAAAGTCGAAATAGACGGCGCCCCGGCCGAGTAGAGCAGATCATGGACTACCTCTTCCTTGGAACGCACGGCCACGTCTCTGCCATCGATCGAGACACAGGCCGGGAGGTTTGGCGTGTGTCTTTGCCGTCGACTGGCTACCAGATCGTTTCGCTCATCGTGGATGGTGAGAGGCTCTTTGCCGCGTCGAAGGGCTACCTCTTCTGCCTCGACGTTGGGACCGGCGACATCCTGTGGAAGAACTCCATGCCGGGGCTCGGTCACAGCCACGTGTACATAGCTGTCCAAGGCGTGGACACCACTGGCGTAGGCCTGCTTGCGCAGGTCCAAGCCCAGCAGAACGCCAATTAGAGCATCTGAGCGTCGCGCCGCTAGCGGCAGGTTCCCCAGGTGATCGTGACGAGATTGCGTGACGTGCGGATCGTGACGAGATCTGTGATGCCGTCGTCGTCGAAGTCAACGGGGATAGCAACGTCCGTCCGCGTGCCGGTCTTGAAGAGCTCGGGCGCATCGGGCCTCCCGGAGCTTCGGCCCCGGAACGTGCCGACGGCCGTGGTGAGCCCTCCTGAAGCGACGAGGTCCGCAGTCCCGTCGCCTTCGATGTCGTATGTCTCAAGGCGTGCCGCGCCGCTCGGGGAGCCGGAGATTCGCTCCACGGTGAAGCCTGCCCCGGGTTGGTATTCCGACACGACGAGGGCGTCCAGGCCAAAGGCCGTGAGGCTGAAGAGCTCGTCCCTGCCATTGCCATCCATGTCGAGCAGGGCGATGTCCGTTGGGGACGGAAGTGGGTTGACCTCGATGATGTTCGTGGGGGCGTTGCCGAAAACGAGCTTGGTATTGAAGGACCCAAACGCCACGTCCGCCAGGCCATCGCCATCCACGTCACCCCCCGCGATCGTGAAGATCCGGAAGGCCAACTGCCAGTCCCGCAGGAGCGGGAAGTTGAAGGACCCGGTGTTCTCGTAGACCCTTGCCGAGCCGGCCCCAAAGCCGGGGCCTTCGGCCACCAGAATGTCGAGGGCGCCGTTCCCGGTGTAGTCGAAGAGATCAATGTCCTTCGGGTCGTCTGGGATAGCGATGGTTGCCGCCAGGGCAAAGCCAGGGCTCGTGTTCTCCAGGACGTAGACGTTGCCGTTGAAAAGCGTGCCCACCACAAGGTCGAGGTCGCCGTCGCCGTCTAGATCCCCTGACTTGAGGACCTCCACTGCCGCAAGGGTCGCGATCGAGTCTTGCCGTGCCGGTGGCCACGTACGCGTGCCATCGCCGAAGCCAATTCGCACGCGGTTGGAGAAGCCCCAGGCGATGTCGGTGAAGCCGTCGCCGTCGAAGTCGCCGCGCGCCACGGCTGGGCTGAGGAAGACGTTGCTGAAGGCAAGCGGGGCCGGCGCGAAGCCCGCTGGGCCCCGGCCGTAGTGGATGGCCCATCCATCGGTGCCGTTCGCCAGCGCGTCGGGGAAGCCGTCTCGGTCGACATCTGCGATGTCTGCAAGGGCCAGGAGATCGCTCTCTTGCAGGAAGCCGCCCGCGGTGAATCCGCCGGCGCCATCGCCCGCATAGATGTTGATCTCATCGGCCAAGGCATCGATCTGGACGACGTCGGGAATGAGGTCGCCGTTCCAATCGGCGCAGAGAAGGGTCGTGCCACCGCCGCTCGTTGGTCCTGGGGCAAAGCCACCGGTGCCGCCATTGAGCCAGGTCTGAGTGATCGGACTGCCCAGGTCGCGGGCGATGACGAGGTCCTGGTCGCCGTCGAGATCCACATCGGCGGCGCACAGGCCGGTAGCGGAGCCCAGTCCAAGGGATGCTCCCGGGAAGAACGTGCCGCCACCGAGATTCAGGAAGATCTGCGTCGCGGCCGATCCACCGCTGACCGCGAGGTCGATGGAGCCGTCGCCGTTGAAGTCTTCGGCCACGATCAGCGACCGGCCGCCCGCGACGGAGAGCTGGAGGTTGGTCACCGGCGTGCCGCTCGGGTCGCTGAGAACCACGGAGATCATCGAGGTGTTGGGGCGCGCGATCGCGTAGTCCGGTACGCCGTCGCCCGTGAAGTCGGCCGCGGCCACCGACTGGGGGTCCGGGCCAATCACGAGCGTCGAGTCCCGCGTGAATCCGCCCTGCCCGTCTCCGCGGTAGAGCACCACCGCCCCCTCTTCTCCGAGGGCCTGCCGGCGAACCACCAGCACATCCTGGTCGCCATCTAGGTCGACGTCCTGCACAGACACCGCGTTGGAGAGTCCCGGATCGTTGTAGTCGCCGGCCTCTTGGAAGTGGCCCTCTCCGTCGCCCAGGTGGATTCGCATGAGCGGGGCGCTGCCGGTCGTCACCACGTCGATGTTTCCGTCGCCGTCAAAGTCGCCGAAGGCCGATGCGCCTATGTCCTCGCGTGCGAGGGCCCGAGATCCAAAGTCGACGGCGTCGCACTGCAGTTGAATTCGCACGCCGGGCGTGAGGTTCGATGTCGCCGCGCCTATCGATACGTCGCGGTGCCAGAACTGGAAGTGGAGCGTGTCGCCGGCCTGCGCCGATAACGGCTGATGGGGGTAAGGCAAGGCGCCGAGGTCGAGCACTCGCATCGCGGTGCCTGTTGCGCCCGTGCCCATCACGTTAGCGTTGTCGCGTCCGATGGTCCCGCCGAGGCAGAGGTTGCCGGCGCTTCCCGCAGGGTTCGCCACGAAGCCAGCCGAGAGGCTGAACAGGTAGAGGCCGAATTGCTGCTGGGGCAGACTCGACGCCAGGAGGGTGATGTCGTTATCGGCCACGTCGCGGCTTCCCGTGGCGGTGAGAACAGCGGGCACCCCCGTGGAGTTGATGTTGCCTGCGCAGAGGACGGTGCCGATGTCCTGGGCGAAGCCCGTGGCGGACATCGCGCATAGGGCGGTCAGGGCAGCGAGCTGGGTGCGTTTGCGAGTCATGGGATCTCTGTGTGGGCGGGGCCGTGACGCTCTGCGAGGGGGGTGGCGCCCGTCCCAGTGTATTCACCGCGCCGAATGGGGACGGGCCTGCGGATCCGCGGCTGCGTGCGGCTGATGGATCGCCGAGCTAGACCGGGGGATAGGCGTCGCCGACCCTCT
Source organism: uncultured bacterium (assembly GCA_913058555.1). GTDB lineage: Bacteria > Planctomycetota > UBA1135 > UBA1135 > Saltatorellus. The sequence goes on along the minus strand of CAJXRJ010000022.1, from coordinate 2,475 downwards.
CGGGTGATTGTGGGGCCCCTAAGGCGCTTTCGCGTAGACGGAAGTTGAAGGTGGGTCGTGCTTTGGGGCTGGGCGGGCGTGGACGGCCGCGGCGCTGGCACGGGTCTCGCGCTAGCTCTCCTGTCCGATCGAGTCAGCGCATCGCGCTCCTTGCCGGGCTGCCCGGGTGGGCTCGCTCACCCGCCAAGCAATTCAGAGGCGACGCAGTGGGCCGCTGCCGAATGGGTTCTCGCTTTGGTCGATTCTCCCCAACTGGCACTTCACTCGCCCGCTGCGTCTGGCTTCCCAAGCCGGGAGGCGTGACTCCATGGGGTCGCGCTGCCCGGCCGGCAGCTGCGCCCCGCTTGTCGTCCGCGCTGGCCGGCATCAGGCGGGGGTCAGGGGTCGGAAGGCGTCGAGCCGAATGGAGCTCCTTAACGACCATAACTCGGCAATACCCGGTTTGAATCCGGGCGGCACCCTGTGCCGTGGCTCCGCTGTTGGAGCAGCTCGGAGTTCCTGCTACTTGCTCGATCGTCTTCCGTTCCCGCCTCGCCTTCTTCTGCGAGGCGGCGGCCCGGACTCAAAGGAACGTCACGGAGACCGCGCCGGTCAGGTTGGATGTGGCGGACCCGGCGACGAAGTCCCGGTGCCATGCTTGGAAGTACCAAGTGTCTCCCGGTCCGACCGCGACGGTGCCGGGGCCGTTGGGGATGTTGGAGAGGTCGAGTGGTAGGGCGGCGAGTCCGGCGCCGTTCGTCATGCGCACTTGGCCCGGGCCGATGAAGCGTCCGATGGATCCGCCGAGGCAGAGCGTGCCGTCGCTTCCGCCAGGGTTGGGAGTGAGCCCCTGGGAGCGCGCGCTCAGGAAGAGAACGAACTGGCTCGCGGGCAGCTGATCCACTACGAGCGTCAGGTTGCCCGCCGCGGTGGCGCCTGAGCCGGCGGCGCGGAGTCTCGAGATCGCGCCTGTAGAGTTCAGGGCCGTTGGGGTGCACACCGCGCTCGCGTTCGGGTCGCCGATGGCGAGCTTGACGGCTATCGCCTCTTGGGAGGGCTCGCGAAGGAAGCCTACCCATGCATTGCCCAGGGCATCGACGCTCGGGAGTCTGTAATGCGAGGGCCCCACACCGGGGGATGGGAAGGTCAGGATTCCGTTGCTGGTGCCGTTTGCGTCGATGAATTCGAAGGCGGGGGACTCCGGGGAGAAGCTCCCGAAGTCGGCCGCGGTGACGATGAGGCCGCCTTGGGCGTCTGCCGTGATCCCGCGGTATCGGTGGAGCGTTGCGGGCCGGTCAAAGTGCCAAAGGAGCTGGCCGGAGCCGTCAAGCAGCGTTACCCGTGAGTCGTCATTCGAGCCGATGTCGAGAAGGGCGATCTGGTCATCGGAGGTCAGCGTTCCTGTGTAGTGGGTAATGGACCTTGGTGCTTCGATCGTTCGCCACGCGACGTTCCCTGAGGAGTCCAGGCGCACGATGAAGGTCCCCGCCGCGGATCCAGGCCGCCAGGTGCCGAAGATGAGATCGCCGCCACTTGTGGCGCTGGCGAAAATCATGTCTATGGCGAAGAAGGGCTCTGCCGCCGGCGTGCTGTAGACAGTGCTGCCGTTTGCGTCGAGGCAGTCGATGCGGAGCCCCCCGGCCTCGAGCACTGCGAGGTACGTGCGGCCGTCACGGAAGGTGGCGGCGTCTGTGTTCCTGTTCCCTCTCGTTGGTAGCGCGTAGGTCCATCGGATGACGCCGGTGGCTCCGTCCAGCGCACGTACCCCCGTAGTCTCGGTTCCCGAGGGGAGGTTCGCGGTCTCGATCCCGGCGAGCAATACATCGCCCGTTGGTGTCGTGCCCATGGAGAGGGGGCGCAGGTCGTGGTTGGGGATGTTCGACGAGAGCATCGTCTGCCACTCGAGGGATCCATTGGTGTCGATTGAGGTGACGACCGTCTCGTTGGTGAACTGTGCCCAGTGGACGGTGACCGTGGATCCGCGCGAGGTCACCAGGGCCTCCTCCAGGTCGGTCGTGTCCACGTTGCTGCCGGCGGGCATCGCGAAGTCCGTGCTCCAGGTCTGGTCTCCCGCTTCATCGACTCGGCGGACGACGACTCTCGATCCAGGGGCAAACCCGCGCGAGAGCACCTGGGTGGCGCCCCCTGCCGGATGTGCGTAGAGGAGCGACTCCAGGGTGAAGGAGAGGTTCGGCGGCTCGATGGTGTCCGACCACGCCACGGTGCCCTGGGCGAGGGCGGGCAGTGTCAGGGCCATGGAGGCGGCGATGGCGAGCGAGGGGCGGGGCAGTAACGCTGCGAGTGCGCTGGGTGCGGTCATGGATTGTCGGGGGTCGTTGCGATGCCGCGCGGGATGGGTCGCGTTGCGGAAGGCGGACGCCCGGGGGGGCGGCGTCTTCCATCACTATCCCACTGTCTGTGGCTTGTCACTCACGGCGGGCGCTTGGGCCTGTCTCTTATACACATCTCCGAGCCCACGAGACTAGGCATGATCTC
>CAJXRJ010000021.1 GCA_913058555.1 uncultured bacterium | reverse complement strand
CTGCATATCGTCGGCAGCGTCAGATGTGTATAAGAGACAGCCTGCCCTGCGACCCGACCCCCTGAGCTATGGCCGACGAAATCGAGTACGAAATCCTGGGCGAGGACTTCCACGCCGTCCTCATCACCCTCGACCCCGGCGAGGCGGTCCAAGCCGAGCCAGGGGCCCTCATGTTCATGGAGGAGGACATCGACATGGGCACCTCAACGGGCGGCGGCCTCTTCTCTGGGCTGAAGCGCAAGCTCGCCGGCGAGAAGTTCTTCGTGACGTCCTTCGAGAACGAGGGCCGCGTGCCCCGCAAGGTCGCGTTCGCGTCCGAGCACCCGGGCAACGTCCGCGCCATCGACCTGAGCGAAGGGACCGTCTTCTGCCAGCGCGACGCGTTCCTTTGCTGCGCCAGGGGTGTCACCGTCTCCGTCGCCTTCACCAAGAAGCTCGGCGCGGGCTTCTTCGGGGGCGAAGGGTTCGTCCTCCAGAAGCTCTCGGGCGAGGGCATCGCGTTCTTCCACGCCGGTGGCCACGTCGTGGAACGCACGCTGGGCGAGGGAGAGCAGCTGCGCGTGGACACGGGATGCCTCGTGGGCTTTGAGGAGACCGTGGACTATTCGATCAAGCTCGTAGGCGGTGTGACCTCGAAGATCTTCGGGGGCGAGGGCCTCTTCCTGGCGAGCCTCGAGGGCCCCGGACGGGTCTGGATGCAGACCATGCCTTTCAGCCGCTTCGCCGACCGGATTGTGGAAGCCACCGAGCAGGCCAGGGGCGAGCGTTAGCGGACGGGCTCCATGGCCGGTGGCTGCGCCTTCGGCGGGCCGCCTACCGCGGGGCCGCCCCACCGACAGGCGTTACAGGCACTCGATCAACCTTTGCTTGCGGGTTTGGGGATTCCTCCCATACTCGACCGAATGAAGATCCTCGCCCAGCTCACCGCCCTCCTCGTGGCCACCTCCCCCATCGCCCTGGCCCAATCATCGGTGGAAGGGTTTGATGGCGGCGCGAACCCCGATCAATGGGAGGCTTGGTTCTCCGTCTACAACTCAGTGCCTACGACGGGCGGCAATCCCGGTGGCTACCTGCAGCTCGACAACTTCACGTCTGGCCCCGCCAACTGCCATTACGTCGACATCTTCCCCGACGGCGACGCGGGCTCCGTGGCCTACGCCCACACGGGGGACTGGCGTGCGAGCGCCGTGGATCAAGTGTCCATCGACCTGGACATCATGCAAGGGATCTACAGCGGGGACGTCATCGTTGAGATCATCTCCGACCCGGGCACTCCCCAATCCACAGCGGACGACTGCGTGGTCAGCTTCACCCTGACCGCCGCTGGCTCCAACACGGGGGGCTGGAACACCTACACGTTCCTGGTGCCCTCCACCCAGACGACCCTGCCGGCAGGTTGGGTCACCGACGGACCTTGCAGCGGCGACGCCGCTTGGAATCAGGTCATGACCGACGTGGACCAGATGCGGTTCAGCTACGACGGCAGCCCAGGTTCCTTCTGCAACTTCACGAACTGGATCCTTGGCATCGACAACATCACCGTCGGTGGCATGACCGCCCCCCCCCTGGGCATGAACTACTGCAGCGCCAACGCGAACTCGACGGGGCAGGCCGCCATGATGGCCCCCACAGGCAGCGCATCGGTCATGGCGAACAACCTGACCCTCGAATGCACGGGGCTGCCCACCAACCAGTTCGGCATCTTCGTCGCGAGCCGAACCACTGGCTTCGTCCCGAACCCAGGCGGAAGCTCCGGCAACCTCTGCCTCGGCGGCGTCATCGGTCGACTCTCCTTGCCCATGGAGATCGTGAACTCCGGTTCGCTTGGTCAGTTCTCGTTGCCCGTGGACTTGAACTTCATCCCCGAGGGCCCCGGCCGAGTGTCGATCCTCCCCGGCGACACCTGGTCGTTCTCCTGCTGGTTCCGGGACGTGCAGAACGGCGTCGGCACCAGCAACTTCGGGGACGGGTACACGATCAACTTCCTCTGATCCCACTTCCCGCATAAAGGCCGCCCCTTGCGGCCGTGGAATCGTCAGTCGCCGATCAACCAATCGGTGACGGCGATTCCGATGCTTAAGCGGTTACTGCGCCGGTCGAATTCGAAGAGGTTCTCCCCGTAGCCATTGAACCATTGGCCGTAGAACCGCAGCTGCCCCGCGATGGGCACGCTGTAGGTCAGCTCGAAGGCCGCACTCTCCGTGCTGGGGCGCACCATCGCGCTCACCGTCGGCCCACCCCTCGACCAAACCGCCCGAAGGTCACCGTAGCCGAGGAACCGGTACTCGTTTGGGTTCTCGTCGGCCGCGGCGGACTCGGGGATCCGGTACCAAGCACGCGCGAGGAACGCGAGGTCTCCGTAGTCGGCGGCGGCCCGGAACATGAGACGGTTCCAACTCCTGGAGAGGGTCAGGGTCTGGCCGTTGGATTGGTGGTTCAACCCGAAGTCGACTCCTTTCAGCTTGCCCCCAAACGGCAGCCCCTGGGTGGAGTAGTGCCGCAGGAAGATCTCCGGCTCGTAGTTCTACTCGCGGAACGGCCGGCTAAGGGCTTCGCTGTCCGAGAAGATCTGCCAGTACGACTGCTGCGTGTACCCCAAGTACATGTCGGTGTGGTTCCCGAGCACGTTCTGCCACAACGGGAACTTCATGCTGAGCTGGAACTTGACCTCTTCCTTCTGACCCTCGAGCACCACGGGTCCGCCCGCGAAGGTGTAGATGTCAGGATCGAATTTTGCGTTGTAGCCCGCGGTGAAGTAGCTCGGCCGGTGCGCGCTCAGGACGTAGCTTCGCTCGGTAGTGGAGTACTCTCGGTTCTGCAGGACCGTGAGCTCCGCCGGAGGAATGCCCCCCGTCGCCGTCCGCACGGGCTCTGCCTTGGCCAGGGCATCCGCCCCCGCAAGCCCTGTCTGGACGCACGAGAGGGATCCAAGAACGAACAGGGCGGCGGAGCCCGCGCGGGCTCCCCAGGACATCTGCGCCATAAGCTTCAATGGGGAATCAAGGTCCTAGCGGACCAGCTCGATCGCCTCGAGCTCCTTGAGACGATCGCGCAATGACGTCGCATCTTCGAACCGCAGCTCGTTCGCGGCCAGGAGCATATCCGCCCTGACCTGGGCAATCTCCCCGCGAAGCCGGCCCACGGGCCAGGTTTTCGGATCGTCCTCGGCCTCCAAGGACGCCCCCCCAACGTCGGGGATCTCTGGCACGGCCGCGTAGTCCATTTCGTAGAGGGACTCGATACCGTCGCGGATTGGTTTGATGATCGTCTTCGGCACGATGCCCCGCTCGGCGTTGTATTCGATCTGCACCACCCGCCGCCGGGTCACCTCGTCCATGGCGAGCTTCATGGAGTCGGTGATCTTCTCCCCGTAGAAGATCACGCGCCCGTCCACGTTTCGCGCAGCGCGGCCGCAGGTTTGGATCAAGCTGGTGGCATTGCGCAGGAAGCCCTCTTTGTCCGCATCCAGGATGCCCACGAGGGCCACTTCGGGAAGGTCAAGTCCCTCCCGCAGGAGGTTGATGCCCACGAGCACATCAAACTCCCCCAGGCGCAGGTCACGCAGGATCGCCGACCTCTCGAGCGCGTCGATCTCCGAGTGCAAGTAACGCACCTTGACCCCAATGTCCGCGTAGTAGTTCGTCAGGTCCTCTGACATGCGCTTCGTCAGGGTCGTCACGAGCACCCGGAAGCCCGCCTTGACCGTTTTGCGGATCTCGGACAAGAGGTCGTCTACCTGGGTCCGCGCCGGGCGCACTTCGATCTCCGGGTCCAAAAGGCCGGTGGGCCTCACGATCTGCTCGACGGTGTGGGCGGCGGCCGCTTCCCTTTCGTAGGGACCCGGCGTCGCGCTCACGTACACCGCTTGCTTCACGAGGCCATCGAACTCCTCCCTCTTGAGGGGCCGGTTGTCGAGGGCGCTGGGGAGCCGAAATCCGTGCTCCACCAACGTCTCCTTCCGGCTCCTGTCGCCCTTGTACATCGCGCCGACTTGGGGCACAGAGACGTGGCTCTCGTCGATGTACATCACGAAGTCATCGGGAAAGTAGTGCATCAGCGTGAAGGGCGGCTGGCCCTCCTCGCGGCCGTCCATGAAGCGACTGTAGTTCTCGATGCCGCTGCACACGCCGACGGTCCGCAGGAGCTCCAGGTCGTGGCGCGTGCGCTGCTCCAGCCGCTGGGCCTCGAGCAGCTTCTTCTTGCCCTTCAGCTCGCTGAGCCTATCCGCCAGCTCGTTCTCGATCTTCGGGATCGCGCTCGTCAATCGGTCCTGGGGAGCCACGTAGTGGTTCTGCGGGTAGATATTCACTTCCTCGACGTCCCCGAGGATCTCCCCCACCAGTGGATTGACCCGCGTGATGTTCTCGATCTCGTCCCCGAAGAACTCGATGCGGATCACCTCGTCGTCTTCGTACGACGGGAAGATCTCCACGACGTCGCCACGCACGCGGAACGTGCCCCGGCGGAAGTCCAAGTTGTTGCGGGCGTACTGCATCTGCGTCAATTGACGCAGGAGGTCGTCCCGCTCCATCTCCTCGCCCACCCTGAGCCGCACGGCCATCCGGCTGTAGTTGGAGGGACTGCCGAGGCCGTAGATGCAAGACACCGACGCCACCAGAATCACGTCCCGCCGGTCCAGGAGAGATCGCGTCGCGCTGTTCCGGAGCCGCTCGATGTTCTCGTTCCGGCTCGCGTCCTTCTCGATGAAGGTGTCCGTGGATGGGACGTACGCCTCGGGCTGGTAGTAGTCGTAGTAGCTGACGAAGTACTCGACGGCATTCTCAGGAAAGAGCTCTTTGAACTCCGAGTAGAGCTGCGCCGCCAGGGTCTTGTTTGGGGACAGGACCAGGGCGGGACGCCCGGACCGTGCGATGGTCGAGGCCACCGTAAAGGTCTTCCCACTCCCCGTGATTCCCAGCAGGCACTGGTGCCTGGCCCCCTCCTGGATGCCCTTTACGAGGGAGTCGATCGCCTGGGGCTGATGCCCCATGGGTTCGAAGGGACAGTTCAGCTTGAACCCGATATCAGCCATAGCGTTGATCCTGACCCCTCGGAGGGCCGGAAGCGACCCCATTTCGAGGCGAGAATCTGTTCCATCTGAGTGTCACGCCCTGGGGGACCTCTCCTAGGACAAGTTGCGGCGGCCCCCTTGGCCCGGTAGCTTTCAATGGCCCCTCGCCCGCGCTAGCCCCCACTATGGGGGTACGGAGGGCCGCACGCGCTCCGAACTCCCCCTCATCGGGGAGCCTCAGCCACCCCCAAGCCCACAAGGCACACGCCCATACGGCACATGCTCATTCAGTGCACCTCCTGCGGAACGCAGGCCAAGATCCCCGACAGCAAAGAAGGCGCCAAGGTCAAGTGCCCTTCCTGCGCCCACGTGTACGTCGCCCGCCCCAAGTGGGCCCGCGGTGCGCGCTCCTCGGGCTCCCAGCAGGACCCGACCAAGATGGTGATCATCGGCGTCGCGGGAATCGCGGCCGCGGTCCTCGCAGTGATGGTCCTGAAAAGCGGCGGCAACTCCGTGGAGGCCGCGCCGGAAGGACCCAAGGAGGACCCCGCCCCCGCGGAGCCCTGGGTGGACCCCGATAGCTGGCAGGGCCCCCTTGTCACCGTCGTCCGCCAGCTGCACGCCTCCGCCGCCGCCGGCGACAAGAGCAAGCTGCTCTCGCGACTCGACGCCAAGCAGGCTTACGCCTACGAGCTGTCGCAGCCACTTCCGGAGCCGCCCCCGGTCGCTGAAGGAGAAGATCCTGCCCCGGCCCCCGAGCCGCGCCCGGCGTGGTCGGCCCTCAGCGAGCTGGAAAAGATCCAGTACTCCGACACCCTGATCGCGAAGGTCATGGCCCTCGGCGGTGACGGCGCTGTTGCAGGCTGGAAGCCCTTCGACGGCCGCGTGGAAACGAACGACGAGGGCGAGGCTCTCGTGCTTGTGAAATGCCAGCCCCTGGATAACACCCTGGGCCTCGGCGACCGCTGGACCCAGTGGCGCATGGTCAACCCAAAGGGCTCGTACGATGCCGACGATTCATGGAAGTGGATCTTCGCAGACCGCTGGTACACCGAAGCCGAGCTCGCCGCGATGGCCCGTGGGCCGCGCAAGAAGGTCAAGAAAAAGACCCTCTCCGACGGCTCGCAGGTTTACGTCAGCGAGATCCGCGCCATCGACTTTGACGATGACGTGACCGCCGACGAGCGCAAGCGCCTGACCGGCCTCGTGAGCGCTCTCGTGGACGACATCGACGTGCGTCCGTCCGTTCGCGGAGAAGTGCAGGCGAAGATCCTCCAGGCTGGTAAGCCGATCATCCCCGCGCTGCTCACCCGCATGTCCTCCATCACGGAGACCATGTCGAAGAACACCGACGAGAACATCGAGGACCGGATCCGCCTGAACTTCATCCACGAGTCCATGCGCGACATCACCGGCAACGAAACGACCTTCGACGTCGCCACGGAAATGGGCGGCACCCAGGAGCGCATCCAGGCCGGCCTGGAGATGTGGTACGCCTGGTACGACCGCAAGTACAAGCGCTTCGAGGCGGAGACGGAAACAGAGTACGTCGATCCCCTCGAGGACGCCGACATCCCGCTCACGGACCGCGAGAAGCGCGAGATCGAGCGTGAGAAGCTCAAGCGCGAGCGCGACAAAAGGAAACGCTAGACATCCAAGGGTGAGCCTCCCGGTCCGCCCTCCTTCCCACAGAACAGAGCCTCCCCGGCACAACCCCCTCTTTTTCGAGAAGCAACACCATGGCCGACGACAAGCCACAGCCCATCCCGCGCAAGACGCCCAAGAAGCGCAGCGGTCCCTCCATGCGCGAGCAGATCTTGGCTCGCCGCCGTGCCGAAGAGGCGGGGGGTGCCGACGCACCTGCCGCAAAGCCCGCGGCGGCAAAGTCAGCCCGCAAGGCTGCTGCCCCGAAGGCTGCCGCTCCCAGGGCGGAACGCCCCGCGCGCGGCGCCGCCAAGCCCACGTCCCGTACCGGCGCCCGTCGCGCCGGCGCTGGACGCGCGACCACGGGTGACGATGACGCCGGAGACGGCGGCGAAGGTCGCCGTTCCCGGAGGGGCCGGCCGGAGCCCAAGAAGAAGTCGCCCCTCCCCCTGATCGCCGCTGCGGTCGTCGCGATCGGCGGCGTGGGTGGATACTTCATCTACACGGGTACCCAGTCGGATGCCGCCGAAACCGAGGATGGCCAGACCCCCGACACGGACACCGCGAACGCCAACGGCGAGACCCCCGAGGGCGCGGACGGCGCCGGTGACGGCAGCACGGACGGGGACACCGCTCCAGCCGCCGAGGGCGCCGACGAAGGCACTCCCGAAGGCGCTGCGACCCCAGAGCCCGCCGCGGAGAAGCCGACGCCCAAGAAAAAGGGCCTCGTCGGCAAGACCACGGAAGAACTCGTGGCGATGGTGGCGGCCCTCGAGCCGTTCCCCAAGCCGACCGCTCTCACCGACGAGGAGTGGGCGGAGATGAACAAGGACGCCGATCTCGTCTTCGAGGACGCAGGCGCCGCAAGCGGCCGCGCGGAGAAGCGTTTGGGCGTGGACGGGAACCAGTACGCCTGGCCCCTCATGATCAACCGCATGGCCAAGATCGACTTCGGGGACGAGTACCAAGTGCAGTCCGGCATGGCAGCCCAGCGCGTCATGCAGATGGCCCGAGGCTCCAAGAACATGGGCGGCATGGGCTGGATGACGGCGGCAGAGACCAAGGACGGCGAATTCAACGACAGGGCCCATCGCAAGGATTTGATGCTCATCATCAAGGCCCACGAGAGCTGGACCACCGCCACCCAGGACCCCGAGTGGTGGCCGAAGAAGCTCTACAAGGGTGAGATGTACAAGGAAGCGGAAGCCCTCAAGGCCAACCGGATCGAAGGCGAGCTCGAGGGTCTCGACAACCTCGACGTCGACGACCTGGACCTCGACGACATCGATCTCGACGACGGTGAGTGACCCCGCCGTTCGGTAGCCCCCTCGGGGAATAACCGGACATTGAGCCCCGCAGGCGCCTTACGCCTGCGGGGCTTTTTTTTCTCGGCTAGGATCGAACTGCGATGCGCACAACGATTCTCCTCCTGGCCCTTGCTGGCCCTCTGCTGATGGCGCCGGGCGCCGCGGCTCCCGTGACCGAGGCGGCGCAGGCCGACCTGGACCGGCTGCTCGATCTCTGCAAGGCAGGGCGCCTGGATGGCACGTTCATGGAAGCCTGCTTCGAGCACCTTGAGAAGGAAGCCCGCACGGCCCTTCCTGGTGACGAGCTCTGGGATGGGCTACGCTCCGATACCAAGCTCCGCCAGCCCGCGTTCCTCGCCGCCTCCCAATGCGGGCCGAAGGTCTTCGCCAATCTCGCGCGTTTGACCGAACGCCACCCGGACATGGTGAAGCGCTTCCCGGCCCTTGCCGTGTCGTTCTCAGCGGCATGGGCCCACGGGGATGGCCCTGAACCTGCGCTGTCCTGGGTGGATGGATGGCTCACGGAGGGGCGTGCCACACCGAGCTTCGAAGAGTCCTTCGCCGACCTGGCCGCCCGCGCGCAGGACCTGCGGTTTCCGGCGAGCGGCGCCCCGTGGCAAGTCCTTGCGCACCTCGCCGATTCCATCGTTCCCACCGCCGAACGCGCCTGGGCCTTTGACGAATACAAGGCACGCAAGACCCCGGGGCTGCGCAACCTCTTTGGGGCGGTGCCTTACACGCTGGATCCGAAGCGGACCGGCGGCCCTTTCACCCTCCAGAGCTTTCTCGAATGCGGCGGCCCGTGCACCCACAACGTGCAGTTTGCCGGCGGCGTCTTCGATGCATTCGGCATTCCGTCGGGCTGGGCCGGGGGCCCTGGGCACACCTATCCGTACTGGTTCGAGATGGACGGCAAGACGCTGCGCCTCTTCCGCACGAACGAGATCGGCAATCGGAACGGGAAGATCCGTGACCCACTTACAGGGGGGCACGTTTGGGAAGACCGGCTCAGGCTCCAAGTGGCGGCCTTGAATCACGGCCAAGGGGCCGAAGCCCGCGCAGCCCTGGGCGCCTGGGCCTTCCGCCAGCTTCCCAAAGAGCGCCGGCACGAAGCGGCGCCTATCCTCGTCGCAGCGGTGGAGGCCAACCCGTTCTGTCACTCCGCGCTCCTGGCCGCGGCCGAAGCCACGTCGAAACGCCAGATCTCCCCGGGCTCCGCGGGCAGGATCTGGAAGGCGGCCGCCCAGAAGATGACCGAGGGGCACCCCGAAGAACTCGGCGATCTCCTGGACATGGCCATCCCAGCCTTCGGGAGCGGCCCCACCACCTTCGACGGGGACGTCCCCATCCTCGCGCGGTTCGAGAAGCGCCAAGGGGGCCGGCTTGCGACGTGGCGCTTCGGCGAATGGCGCGCAAGGGTCCTGGCCGCCCGCGACAAGCGGCCCGCCGCCCGGCGCGTGCTCCTCGGGGCGGCGCTGGAACTCGCGCCGGTGAGCGTCACGGGATTCAAAGAGCTACTCGATGGTCTCGAGCAGATCACGGAGCCGGGGACCGAACGCACGAAGGCCCTGCGCTCGCTCTTGGAGGACATCGCCGACCCCAAGGACGGGTATGCTGCGGAGGCCTTTCGATCGCGCCTATGGACCGCCGCCAGCCTCCGACGGGCCTACGGTGGAGGTCCCGGCGGCAAAGCGGGGAACCGCGTTTGGGTGGATGAACTGGTGGCCCAGCAGGAGGCCCGGCGAGCGGGCCAGGGCGAAGAAAAACACCGGGCCGGAATCGGCCCCGTCGGGGGCGCCGGTGGAGCCTCTTTCGAACAACAAATCGGCGGCGCTCCGCTCATCGGTGTGCGCGTGACCACCACCGGCTTCAACGGCCGAACGGTGATCGGTTCGATCCAGAGCATCTTTGCTGGGCCCTCTGTCCATGACCCCGCCGGGGGCGTTCGGGGCAACGCGATCGACTTGACCATCCCCGATGGCTGGGTGCTCTGGGGCATCGTGGCCGCCGGCAGCGACCGGGTCGACGGCCTTCAGATCATCGCCACGCCCGGGGCCGCTTGGCGTGGCAAAGCCCATGTGAGCCCCTGGGTTGGCTCCTCCATCGAAAACGGTCAGCTCCTCGGTGGACCCAAGGGTCTCATCGAGGGCTTGACCGGCCGGGCCGGGGCCGACCTGGACGCCATGGGCGTCTTGCTCGCTCCCCGGTGACGGGCCGTCTGGCCCTGCTTAGCGCGGGCGTGCAGGCGGCGCAGGATCCTCGCCCTCAAGCCCACCCGCTCCACCGCGGCGCGGGTCGCTGTAGGCCTCCACGACGCCCCCTTCACGCACGCGGATCCCCTGCACCGATCCGAACACGGCCGTACCTGGCGGGATCACGGGTTGGTCGTACAGCGCTTCCAGCTCTTCGATGAATCGGGGGTCCCAGCCTGCCTCAAAGCGCGTTTCCTGGGGCCGCCACTGCTGGTGGATCCGGGGCGCCCGGATCGCGTCGGTGAGGCTTTGGCCGTACACCAACATCCTCAGCAGCACCTGGGTCACCGCGGTGATAATCCTCGGCCCGCCCGGCGCCCCGAGCACCAGGGCCACGTCCCCCCGTTCATTCCGAACGACGATCGGGCACATGGACGACAGCGGCCTGCGGTGCGGGGCAAGCTGATTCGCGGCCGACCCCACGAGGCCGTATACGTTGGGCGTCCCCGCGAGGATCGAGAAGTCATCGAGCTCGTTGTTGAGCAGGAATCCGGCGTCGTCGACGTAGATCCCGCTGCCGAAGCTGCCGTTGAGCGTGGTGGTGAGCGACACCGCGTTGCCGCTCGAATCGACAACGCAAAGGTGCGTCGTCTCCGAGGATTCCGGCGCCGGGTCCGGCGCCCATGCCGCCACCTGCAAATCAGCACGCTCTGAAATCGAAACGCGCCGCTTCGCGATCCATTCGGGGCTCAAGAGAGCCCCGACGGGAACCTTCACGTGATCCGGATCCCCAAGGTGCACCGCGCGGTCCGCAAAGGCGCGGCGCATGGCCTCGATCCACCAATGGAGCTGGCGCGTGTCGATGCCCTCCCACGCAAGGCGGTCGTCCGTGGGCCGCACAGGAGAGTCTCCGCCCGCAATGCTGCCGCGGGACACACGGCCGAGCGCGGTGACCGTCGGCATTTCGTCGAGGCCCAAATCCACTCGATCCTGGGCCTCCTGGCGCGCCGTGTCCAAGGGTAAGCCCTCGAGCATGCCAAGCACCTGAAGCAGGGCGATGCCGCCTGAACTCGGCGGCGCCATTCCAATCACGGTGTGTCCACGGAAGACCCCGGCCACCGGAGGCCGAATTTTGGCGGTGTACCCGAGCAGGTCCTTGAGGTCCATCAAGTGATCGCCCGCCACACCGCCCGCGCGCTTATCCGCGTCGGCAAGGTCGCGTACGATTGCCTGGGCCGTGTAGCCCTTATAGAAGCCCGCGGTGCCCCCCGCGCTCATGCGGCGCAGGGTTTGAGCGAGGGCCGGCTGGACCAGGGTATCCCCCACCGAGAGGGCTTTGCCCTCCGGATAGAAGAGCGCGCGGGCGCCGGGATCCGCCGTCAGGAGGGTGCGGATGCTCGGCCGCTCCAGCTGGGCGGCCAACCATTCATCCACCCCGAAGCCGCCTTCCGCCAGGGCGATGGCGCTCTTGCAGAGCTGCGCGAAGTTGAGGTTCTTCGAGCCGTGTTCCCGGTAGAGCTCGTACAGGCCAAGGGGACTGCCCGGGATGCCCACCGCGAGGGGCGTCGTGAGGGACCGGTGCTTGACGACGTCGCCGTTTCCGTCGAGATACAGGTCCGCCGTGAACCCACGGGGCGTGGTCTCACGGAAGTCGATGGTGGAGGGATCGCCGCTCGCTGGCACCCAGATCGCAAATCCACCGCCGCCGAGGTTGCCCGCTTGGGGATAGACGACCGCGAGGGCCAACGCCGTGGCCACTGCCGCGTCGGCGGCGTTGCCTCCGGCCTCGAGCACCAGGAGACCCGCTTTCGTGGCCAGCGGGTGCTCGGAGGTCACCGCCCCTCGGAGCGGGAGGACCGGCTCCTGGGACTGTTCAAAGGGGTCCGTCGACGAGCAAGCCAAGGCCGCGGCGGCGGCGAGGCCCAAGGAGGCGCGCAGCAGCTGCCAAGCCCAGCGAGGGCTTTGGCCCGAGTTAGAGCTTGGGCCCGTACTAGAGCTTGGGAACGTCTTCCCCATCCGCGATCTCCCGCACTTCGACACCGCTCTCGGTCAAAAAGGCCACCGAATCGTCCACGGCCAGGTCCCCGCCTTCGATTTCCACGAAGACATGGGCCGAGCTGTCGGAGATGCTCGCCGCCCGGATGTTCGGCACGACGCCGAATTTTGCCCCGAGGGTGTGGGAGATCAACGGTTGGCTGATCAGCGCCTGCGGGAAGGTACAGAAGAAACGGCGCGTCGACATGGCTTGGCGGTAGGGGGAGATCGGCGCTTGAAGGGTGGACCGTTGCATGGCCCCGAGGGGCTGCCGGTACCCTGGGCCACCATCTTACACGCGATGGCCTCTGGAGCCTCGCCTCCAACGTAGCAGTCCCTCACCGATCTTTCGGGCGGAGCGTCGCCCATGTGCAAGCCAGGGCACCCGCCGCAAAAAGAATCCGGCACGCCATGGACCCCGTCCAGCCGGTTCGAAGCTCAGGGCCAATACGGTCGGTTCCCACGGGCCCATAGATCTCCGGGTGCCGCATCCAGTCCAAAGCACCGGACTCCATCACGAAGGCGCGGGGGGAGAGATCCAACATCGCAGCCGCGACGCTCGGGCCCCATGGAGCCCCACCCAACGGGGACTCGATGAGCCCCCAGCCCGCGGGCGCACCATCCAGAATCGCTGAGATCGCGAGGGCCCCCACGGGCCAATAGTTTCCCCACCGACCGGCACCCAGGAAGACACCCAGCGCAAGAAGTCCGCTGAGGGCCTCGCCGCCGCTCTGGGGGTCAGGAAGAAGACCCAGGGGAAGCGGTCCTCTGGCGACCTCCCCGAGACCGAGCAGCCAGACACCGAGCGGAAGGGCCAGGGCCAAGGCAGCCCTCACCCACCGGCGACGGCGGCCCCACTCCGCCAAGGTGATTCCATAGCCCCATAGGGCCCCGGTTCCGACGGCCAAGGTGGCGGCCCAGGGGATAGGCCCTGATCCCCCTTGGGCCATGGGCGCTGTTCCCGGCAACGCGCCGCCGAGGTAAGCGGGACCGAACAACAGGAGCAAGGCAAGGGCACAGAGCATCGCCCCCGCGGTGGCCCTGCCCGTGTCTCCAGGCCGGAACTCCGGCTGATCGGTGGCTTCGATTCCGTCTTTCAAGGCGCCCCCAGCGTATAACGTCCGGCATGGATCTCGTACCAAGCGCGCCCGCTAAGCGCCGCCGCGACCCTCTCCGTGGCCTTATTTCTGCGAGCCCAGCGGCTCATCTCTGGGCCATTCTTTGGGCCCTTCCCCTGGCCGCCCTATGGGCCCTCCCATCCTGCGCGGCGACGGACCCCAGCGCTGACCCAGGCCACCGGTTCCCCTCCAGTACGGATTCGGAGCTCGATTTGGCCCTCGCGTCAGAGCCTTTCCATCGGCTCATCCGGCTGGAACTCGCCCACGACCCAGTGGAGCACGCCCTCGTTTCCCAGGTCGCCCAGGACGAGCTTTCCTTCGACGAAGCCATCCCATCCTGGAATGTCCCGGGCACGCGCCCCTTCGCCGTGGACATCCGGGTCGGGGCCTCCGATGCGAGTCCCGATGGCTGGTCTCCCTGGCTCCGCATCGGCGACTGGAACCTGCCCAGTCGCACCGGCGACGAACTCACTCAATTCGCGGACTGCAAGGTGGCGGTCGACGTGCTGCGCATGACCTCCCCCAAGCAGTGTGTCCAGGTGGCGTTCCGCGCCATGGACGGGGGCGGCCCCTTGGACCCCGCTGAGATTCGAGCGTTCCTCACGCTGACCGATCGCTCACGCTTGGAAGCCCGCGTCGCCGCCGCCGCCACCGAGCCTTGGCCGACTTCCCACGTCATCGATGTGGCACCCCGCTCCCAGCGCCAGGACGGCGGTGACATTGGAGGGCGAATCTGCAGCCCCACTTCCGTCGCGATGGTCGCCGGCTTCCACGGGGCCAGTGTTCCCACGAGGCAGATGGCCGCCACCATCTTGGACCCCCATTACGACATCTACGGCAACTGGAACCGCGCGGTCCAGGGCGCGTTCGTGCACGGTGTCGACGGGCGCGTCGCGCGTTTCTCCTCATGGGAAGCGGTGCGCAGGGTTCTGGCCACGGGACGGCCCATCGTCGCCAGCATCCGTGCCCGCGAGGGGGAAATCTCTGGGGCTCCCTACACCAAAACCGCTGGGCACCTGCTCGTGGTGACGGGACTCGACGCCCACGGCGTCGTCCGCGTGAATGACCCCGCCGCGAAGACCTCGGCCACGGTGCAACGGATGTACCTGCGCGCCGACATGGAGCGCGTGTGGTTCGAGAAGGGCGGCGTCGCTTACGTCTTGGGCGCCGGTGCCGGTGCCCGCGGGCCAGGGCCCGACGCAGCCCACCAGGACGCGACCCCGGAGTCCCCCTCGAATGGAGCCGTTGCCGATTGAAGCGACGCACACCGGCCTTCGAGGCCACCTCCGCCCGTTTCGTCCAGAGCGACGGCATTGAGCTCCTCGCCTTCCACGGCTGCGGCTACCTCGGCCTCGGCCATGATGAGCGGGTTCAGGCGGCCGCAACGGACGCCATCGGACGGTACGGCACTTCTGGCCTGGCTTCCCGAACGACTTCCGGGACCCTCGATCTCCACGAGCGCCTTGAGACCCGCCTGGCCGAGTTCCTTGACGTGGAGTCAGCACTCGTCCTGTCGGATGGGTACTTGGCAGACCTCGCTATCGTGGCGACCTTGGCGGAGCGCGCCCGGAAGGCCCCCCCGTCTACCCGCGATCCCATCGGCCTGATGGACGCCGATGATCACCCGAGCCTCGTGGAGGCGGCACGCCTGGCGGGCCTGCGCACGATGGACTACGGATCCGGCGACCTCACCCGCGCGGTCGCTCTACTGGACGCCCAGAAGGACGCTCGCCCTATCGTGCTGACCGACGGCGTCTTTGCCATGCACGGAAGGCTGGCCGCCGTCGGAGACCTCCTGCGACACCTACCCGAGGACGGCACCATGGTGGTCGATGATTGCCACGGCGTCGGTGTCCTCGGCGAAAAGGGCCGAGGAACCCTCGAAGCCTTCGGAATCGACGATCCGCGCGTGGTCGTGACCGGCTCCCTCGCCAAAGCTTTCGGCTCGAGCGGTGGCTTCATTGCAGGGACGACGGAGCACATCGAAGCCGTGCGGTCCGGCGCCGCCTCCTTCATCACGACCACGGCCCTCAGCCCCCCCCTGGCGGCTGCGGCGCTCCGGTCCATTGAGTTGATCGAGTCGGAGCCCGAGCGCCTTGAGCGATTGCGCGCCAACACCGGACAGCTGCACCGTTCCGCACGGCGCCTCGGCATCCGCAGCTCAGGGACGTTCATGCCGGTGCTGCTCATGCCCTTCGATCACTTCACCGAGGCCCGCCGCGTCAGCGCTGCGCTGCACATCGAGGGCATCTTTGCACCAGCCATTCGCTACCCGGGCGCCCCCGACGGAGGCGTCATACGAGTGGCTGTCACGTCCGAGCACACGGCGGCCGACATCCGTCGCTTGGAGGAGTGCCTCGAACGGCACCTGCGACCGCAAGACTGATAGGGATCCCCGCGAGGCCGACCTTCACCACACGGCTTCACCACGCGGCTTCGCGACTGGCTCAGCCCTCTGGGTCAGCCCTCTGGGTCAGCCCTCTGGGTCAGCATTCTGGCTCAGCCTTCCAGAAGAGCCTACTGGGACCGGCCCGCTTCGGATCGTCGCTGGAAGGACCTTCCAAGAACGAGCGCAAGCACCGCGCCCATCACCGTCAGGGCCACCAGGCCCCAGGCCGCCGCGCCGCCCCCAACGCCGAGTTTTGCGAGGCCGTGCTTGGACCAAAGGGCCGCGGCATCGCCGCCCCGGTACGCAACCGTGTCCACCACAAGCTTCGACTTGTACTTGTCTTCCCTCGAGAGAACCGTGAAGAGCGCGTCCCGTGCCGGCTTCGAGAGGCCGTACTCCGACCCGCGTCGCAGCACCTGCAACACAGCGAGCGCGAACAGCGTGGGCTCCACCGCCAGGATCGCGAGCCCGGCAGCGGTGATGACCGGAACCGCCGCGAGGGCCACTCCGACCCCCACCTTCTCCATCATCCAACGCACGGCAAAGAGCTGCAGCACAAGCGTTAGCCCGTTGACGGCAAGGTCGACTTTGGCGAAGAAGGCGCTGCGGGTGCCCGTGCTCTCGAACGCGTCCCGGGTGATCTCCGCCCCAAACTCGTAGAGCAGTGTGGAACCGAAGACGTAGATCACGACGTACGCCGCCAACCCCAGCAGATAGGGCGACGACACCACGCGGCTGAATCCCGACAGGATACCGCCGCCAATCGGCGTGAGGGCCTCGTCTTCCCCGGGGGGGTCTTCGTCCGTGCGGAGGGCCGTGGCCAGGCGCTCCACCGGCCCGGCCAGCCACACGCAAGCCTCGAGTAGAACGGCCGCGACGACGGTCAACGCCGCGGGGCCCACGTGGAGTGCCGGAAGCAGTTCCTGGGCGAATCCGGCAATGAAGGCACCAAAGATCGCGCCGAGGGTCCCTCCCACGGCCACGAAGCCAAAGAGCCTCAGGGATCGCGCACGCCCAAGCAGGTCCCCGAGCAAACCCCAGAACAAGGACACTCCGATGATCGAATAGGTCGCCACCCAGCAGAAGTACGAGTTCTGGGTATAGCGAAGCACTTTGCCGTCGAAGTTCGCAAGCGCGATGCCAAACGCGACGGTCAGGATCGCGAGGAAACGGTAGGAAGCGGGGAGGATTCGCCGCCGCCCGTACTTCCGGCACAACATGCCGAACAGCGGCTGCACCACAAGGGTCAAGGCAAGGGTGCCCAGGAACAGCTTCTTCAGGTCCTCGGGCCGCTCCGCGCCATAGGCGTCGCGGAGCGGGCGCATCATGTAGTACGACCCAAGCAGCAAGAAAAAGAACAGGCCCGCCACCAAACAGAACCGCCGCTCCTCTGGCCCGATCTCGGCGAACTGCTGGAAGAACGATCCAGTGGACTCCGTGCCCCCCGCCTGGGAGCCGGGATCCACGTTCGGATCTTCTTTGCCTGTCGGTGGATCGGACATTCGGGGGCACATTACCGAGTTCCAAGCCCCATGGCTCCTACCGGGATGACCGCCTACACCCGTAGCACGGGATCGTTGCGCGCTTCAAACGGTCGCAGTGGTCCGGGCCCGGTACCCTCGCGGACCCGCAATCCAAGGAACTCCACATGCCTACCCCCCCCAGATCCCAAGGGCCCGATTCCACTCGGCGCGCTTTCATCCAAACCACCTCGAAGGCATCCGCCGCGGCCGCCCTCGCGGCCTCTCTGCCGCGCTCGGCCTTCGCCATCACCCGCCCCCAGGAGGACGTCGACATCGACAAGACCCCCAAGAAGCTCCTCATGCTGGGCGGTACGCGCTTCCTCGGGCCCGAGATCGTCCGTGAGGCCCTGGCAGCCGGTTGGGAAGTCACTCTGTTCAACCGCGGCAAGTCCAACCCGACCCTCTTCGAGAAGCTCGACCAGCGGGTCGGCGATCGGGACACCGGCGACTACTCCGACCTCGCGAACGGCGAGTGGGACCTCGTCATCGATACGTCCTGCTACATTCCCGGGCACGTGTCCGCCGCCATCGAGGCCCTCAAGGGCCGCATCGGGCACTACGTCGTCGTCTCAACGATCTCGGTGTACGCCGAATCCGATGACGGAAAGGTCGTCGACGAGAGCGCACCTGTCGGCAAGGTGGAACCCGAGCGACTCCCGGAGTTCAAGGTCATCCGCGACATCCGAAAGTATGACGGGCGCTACTACGGCGCGCTGAAGGCGCTGTGCGAAGAGGCAGCCGAAGAGGCGATGCCCGGGAAGGTCACCGTGGTTCGCCCGGGCCTCATCGTGGGCCCGGACGACGGCTCCGACCGTTACACCTATTGGCCTGTGCGCGTGGCCGAGGGCGGCGAGGTGCTGGCCCCAGGGAATCCAGACGCGAAGGTGCAGTACGTCGACGTGCGTGACCTCGGGGATTTCACCTTCGACGTGGGCGCCCGGCGCGTGGGCAAAGTCATGAACGCCGTGGGCTTCGAGGGGCCGGTCACCATGAAGGACATGCTCCTGAGCTGCGTCCCCAAAGAGCCGATCGAAGGTGCCGAACCAGCCACGTTCACGTGGGTCGAGGACGAGTTCTTGATCGAGCACAAAGTGCCCCAATGGATGGGGCTGCCCCTCTGGATTGCGGGGGGCGGACGCGTCTACGCCAATAAGATCGCCATGGAAGAGGGCCACAAGTTCCGCGATATCCAAGACACGGCCGCCGCGACGCTTGCGTGGCACCACAAGACCCGCCAACCCGACCACCGCTGGCGTGCCGGCATCCCCCGGGAGAAGGAACGCGAAGTGCTCGAAGCCTGGAAGGCCAGGTAGACAATTGGACCGCCCGCTCCGGGGCGCATCACCTACTGGGCACTGGCCACCACCACCGCGATCACCGCAAGCACGGCGAGCACCGCAAAGAGAATCTTGACCCACGAGTACGGGGCGCGTCCCACGAGGCGCCCCGACTGGCCATGCACAAGCACGGCGTAGGGCTTGCCGCGATAGCGGTACGTCACGCTCCACATGGGCAGAAGCACGTGCTTCCAACGGACCCCGGAGATTTGGTTCTTCACACGCAGGGCCCGGTGGGTGTCGCCGGGCACGTCCCCCGCACAGCGGCGGCGCTGGCTCTGCTGGATGCGGAGCTCTGCTTCCGCCCAGCCCTCCAGCAGGTCGATGCGGTATTCTTCGGCGCGCCAGCCCGCCAGGTATCCCGGGGAGTACGGCACGAGTCCTTCCGCCGCGAAGGGTCCGAGCGCCTGACCCAGAGCGGAGTCTATCCCCTTCGACGCGATCACGAGCACGTCGTCGTACACGTCATCCCGCCGTCCCCACGACGGCCACCACCGGACCTTCCGTACGCGGCGGGTGCGGTTGACCCGCTTCCCATTGACCGTGGTCGAGTAGCTCTCGGTGACGTAGTAGTACGTTCCCGACTGCGCCGACCACTCCGAATGCACGCGGGCGTCATAGGTCCACGCGGGGACGTAGACCCCCACCGCTTCGAAGGTCTTGACGCGCTTGAGGGCATTGGGCCGGAACCACCGCGAGGAGATCCACTTCGAAAAGGCCTCGTCGACCTTCGTCTTCCCGACCTCCAGGGGGATCAGCGACTCCGGCCGGATGAGGTTTCGGTTGGCGTCCTGGTCGAGCACCCCGGGGGAACCACAAAATGGGCAGGCTTCCGTCGTCTCCGGACCCTCCAGGGTCACGCGCGCCGTACAAGTCTCGCACTCGAGCACCCGGACGTCACGGCCGAGTCCCCGCGCGGCGCTACCCGCCTCTGACAGCGGGCGCTCGACAATCGACCCCTGCGCCACGTCCACTTGCCGGATGGCCTGGCAGTGTTCACACGCCAGCGCCCCCACATCGGGGCTCCACCGCAGGGGCGCCCCACACTCGTCGCAGGTCAAATCGACCTCGGCGCGGGGGGACTCCTTGGGCATGTAGGTCTCCGACGGCCGCCCAGCCGGCGAAACGGCCGGCGAGACGGCTCTGGAAGCCGCCGAAGCCGCTCCCACGCCCTCGCGCGCCCCTCCGCCGCCTGGGTCCCCTTCGGGGATCCCATCGGGTCCAAGATCTCGTGACCGGTCCATGTGAATGAAAATACCCGGGCCCAGTAGAGTGAAGTGGGGCGTCAGGGGCCGAAGAGGCTACCTTGTCAGCGTCCTGGCCCGCCAATCTGCGGGCCAAGCTCCGATAAACCGATACGAAGACAAGAGGCCCCCCATGGGTGTGATGGACTGGTTCAAACGCGGCGTGCAAGAGATGATGGTCGCGCGCCCCGACGGGACGAAAGCGCAGATCGTCTGGAAGCACCCCGACGAGACCATTCCGATGAAGTCCCAGCTGACGGTGGACTCCGATGAGGTCGCCGTCTTCTTCCGGGACGGAAAGGTGGTCGAGACGATGGGGCCAGGCAGGTACACCCTCGACTCGTCGAACTTCCCGTTCCTGTCAAACCTGGTCGACTCCTTCACCGGCGGCAACGTCTTCAAGGCCGAGGTGTTCTTCGTCAACACCCGCGAGCACGCCGGCATCAAGTTTGGCGGCCGCATCGGCCATGTCGAGGACCCCAAATCGGGCGTCCCCGTGGAAACGATGGTCCACGGCGAGTTCAGCTTCAAAGTGATCGAGGCCGAGAAGCTCATCAAGGGCCTCGTCGGCATGGGCCGCGCGGACTCTTCGATGGTGAAGGCCTGGATGAAGGAGCAGGTGCTCAAGGTCCTGCGTGACAACATCGCCGAGCTCATCGTCAAGCAGAAGTGGCCGCTCCTGGACGTCACCTCTGGCGCCTACACCGAGGAGATCGAGTCCTCGGTGCTGGGCCGCATGGACATCCACGTCGCCGACTACGGCATCGACGTGGTGCGCTTCGGCAACTTCGTGATCGGCATCGACGAAGAGGATGCGGACAACCTCAAGAGCCTCTACACCGACGCGGCCTACCTGCGCACGGTGGGCGGTGTCGATGGCTACCAGAAGTTCGCCGCCGGCAAGGCGATGATGGGCGCGGGCGAAGGCATGGCCAAAGGCGGCGGCGGCGGTGACGGCGGCGGTGGCGCGGGCGGAATGCTCGGTGGCGCCGGCATGGGCATCGGGTTTGGCCTGGCCCAGATGCTCGTCAAGGACAACCAAGGGGGCGAAACCCTCGCCCCCGCAGCCGCCGGCATCACGTGCGGCTCGTGCAACGCGAGCGTCGCGCCGGGCAAGTTCTGCAGCTCCTGCGGCTCCGAGATGAAGCCCGCGGCCACCGGCACCGGCACCAAGTTCTGCACCGGCTGCGGTGAGGCCATGGCCCCTGGCGCGAAGTTCTGCGGCGGGTGTGGATCGAAGCAGGGCGAGTAACTCGGCGACCGATCCGGCGACGGCCAAGCAAGGAATGCGCGAGCGCGGGACGACCCACGCTCGCGCATTTCAGTTATCTGTAACCACCGTACGCCCCATAGGGGCTCGGAGGTTCCTGACCGAGGAGCGCAGCGATGACCGGCGCCACACATACCGCGGCGACGAGCCCCAGTCGCACAAGAGCCGCAGGGGTCGACTTCCCCGGAAGGAGAGTGAGGCACGGCGCCAGGAGGATCAGGGCGCCCGACCACTTGGGGGTCTCCGCGTACAGAACGCCCGTGGCAAGCACCCCCACCAACGCGATGACCTGGACCGTCCCGGCCGCGCGGCCGATTCCATCCGATCGCTCCCGTAGGCCAGGCCGGGCCATGAGCAGCAGCCCGAAGAGCCCCGCCCCGCCCGCGAGGGCACCCGCAAGGCCCGCGCTCACGCCTGTCCCTGTGAGCCCCACGGCGGGGGCTGCCATCGACGCGGAAATGGCAAACGCAAGCATGCCTTCCGCAGTGCGGCCTTGGGCGCCTTGACCCATCCGGACGAGCATGGCCAGCACGCCTGCGCCGGCCAAGCAAGCGACGTAAAGCGTCACCTGGCCATCCCAGTACCGCCCGTGAAGGGACTTGGTGGGCACGGAGAACAGGTAGACCAACGCCGCCGCCCCCAGCAAAAGTCCCGCTACCCGAAGCGCGGGCCGTGCGCCCATGAGGACTCCGACCAGGACCCCGAGCGCCGTCACCACCACGGTCCAATCCCGGAAGACCTTGGGGGGCACCGCGACGGAGAGATCGCTCGCGTAGAGGGCGGCCACCAACGCCGCCAACCCCGCGAGCGCAGCTAACCCGAGGCCGAGTGGCCCCCGGCCGCTCTCCCCTCGAAAGCACAGGGCAAGCACGAGCAGAACGGTCCCGACCGCCGTGCCGACAAGCGGCGGCACGGGGTCAGCGTTCTCAAGCGCAGTGGAGACGGCCCCGAGAAAGTCGGGGACAATGGCGATGGACATGTTGAGTTCGGAGACCCTCGATCAGCCCTGAATGCCTTCGATGGCGAAGTGCATGGTGACATCTTGTCCGAGCGTGTCCGGGTAGGTCTTGATGCCAAAGTCCATGCGATCGATCACGAAGTGGCCCTCGAAGCCGGCGCGCTGGCCCATCCTCGTGGCCGCCTCTCCGACCTTGGTCACGTCGAAGCTGATCTCCTTCTCCACGCCGTGCAGGTTGAGTTTGCCGGTGATCGAGAACACGTCGTCGCCCTTGGCCACGACTTTCGTGGACTCGAAGGTCATGTGCTCGAACTGCTTCACGTCGAAGAAATCGGGGCCCCGCAGGTGGTCGTCGCGGTCCTTGTTGTTGGAGTTCACGCTGGTGGCATCCACCTTGATCGAGACCTTCGACTTCGAAACGTCCTCGTCGAGGGTGAAGCCGCCCGAGAAGGCATCGAATCGGCCCCATTGGTACGAGACGCCCAGGTGCTTGCACTTGAACAGGATGTTGCTGTGACTGAGGTCCACTTTGTAAGTGGTCGCCACAGGGGCAACCGCAGCCGCGGAGGATCCAGCGGAGGACGAAGGCGCGGTGCTGATGAAGGCGACAGCTGAGGCACCGAGGAGGACCGCGGTGAGCGTGAGGGAGTTGCGCATGGTTTTGGAGCCCGGCCCATCGCCGGGAGGTCTGTGAACTGGGGAGCGGGGGGCGAACGCGGCCCGCCACGGCCGGCCATTCGATCAGATCGCGGCAATCGGACGAGGAAATCCCGAAAGGATCGGAGGGTTCGTGGGCGGACCTTCACAAATCGTCCACGGAGAATTCCGCAAGAGCTGGCGCCGACCCCGGGTCAGCTTTGGGCACCGACGGCCCGGCCTGTAACTGTCTCTTATACACATCTCCGAGCCCA
>CAJXRJ010000020.1 GCA_913058555.1 uncultured bacterium | reverse complement strand
TATCGTCGGCAGCGTCAGATGTGTATAAGAGACAGGATGGGGGAGGCGTTTGGGCCCCGAAGCCTGGCGGGGGATCTGCCGAGCCTGGATGGGCTCACGCTCCTACGGTCTAGGCGTCCATTCGTGACCGAGCCGATTCGATGGCGGCTGCCGGAGTGGGGGCCTTCGCGCGGCTGGATGCCCGCGGGCGTATGCTCTGCCCATGCGCTTGCTATTTGTGACGCTGCTCCTTGGGGCCGGCTTCGGACTCTACCTCGGGCTATCGGACCGCGAGGGGGCGCTCGAAGGGAGTGAGGTCAGCCCACCCGTCGACGCACCCGTGGCCAGAACCACGCAGCCACCCGGGCCGGAATCGGCGCCGGTCGCCGATTCCGCCGGGCTCGATGCAAGGGAGGTGGTTCGCTCGAATGCAGCGCCTGCGGGCAGCGTGGTGGACCCCGTGCAGCCAATCCTCAAACGGGCGATCTCCGTTTTGGTCGAGCTGGTCGCGCACCGCTCGGATCAAAGAGAGCCCCACACCATGGCGGGCAGAAAGGTGGAAGTGGAATGGGTGGGAGCGGGCGGAGTTGGGCAGGTCCTGGCCCATGGGGTGACCGGTGCCGAGGGGCGGTTCGAGGTGGAATGCACGTTGAGCGTCCCCGCTGGTCACGGCTTGCCCCGCCTCCGGGCCCGCGTGAACGAATCCGGGTTCACCGAAGCGTGGGGGGCGCTCTCTTTGCGTGACGGTGGGGCGACCTACGAGGGCCGCGTGGTCGTCCAGGCTGGGCACACGCTGCGGGGCCGCATGGTCGATGCGAAGGGCAGCCCAGCCCCGGGGCGGGTGAATCTCTACGTTCTGGACCGCAGCAGCGGTGAGGCGCGCTTGAGCTACCAGTCACGCCGCGTCTCCAAGGAGGATGGGCGCTTTGCTTACCACGCCCCGGCACGGGCCTGGAAATCGGCGGGTGGTTCGAACCAGCTCGTCCTGCTCGGTCGTGCCCCAGGCCTTGGGACGGCAGCCCATGTGGATTTCGAACTCGCGGAGCTCGAGGCGCTGCAGGCCATTGAGCTGGTCGTCCATGGGCAGGGGGAGATTCGCGGCCGCTTGACCGACGGCGCGGGGGAGCCCGTGCCCGGAGCGAAGCTGAAAGTCACCAGCGTGTACTCGGAGTCGGGCGGCCCTGTTGCAGGTACCCAGGCTCGCTCCGTCCTCGGCATCGGCGTGCTGCACCGAGAGATGGCTGGGATGGGCTTCGATGCGGAAGAGGCCGTGACCGGCGCGGACGGGGACTTCCATTGGTCGGGTCTACGGCCCGGGGAGTATCTCGTGCACACGACCAGCGATATCGAATGGGAACCCGGGACGTGGAAGGACGGTCAGCCGCGCACCCGCCTCACGGCGGATCCCGTGAGGGCCGGCACCCCCGATGACCCGGCGCCTCCGCTTGCGCTGACGCTCGAGCGGCGTCAGGTCGTGGTGACTCTCCTCTGCGCCGACGGTGCCCCCTGGACGGGCCCCACTTCCATCGTGGACCACCAGCTCTCATTCATGTACGGAGGGTCCTCCCAGTGGTCCCTTCGTCCCTCGGTGTCGGTGACCGAGCGGCCCGGTGACGTCCGCCGCATTGGACGCGACCTGGGTGAGGGGCGTCTTGCATTCGCCATCGGCGAGGCCGACTCGGTGGAGGTCTTGGTCATGGGCGGACAGGTCGGCGGCGAGGGTTTTTTGGTGGAGGCCCAGACCTTTGGTGTGGACCCAGACGTCAGCACGATTCCCGCGGAATTCCGTGCGGTGCCGCGCGTCCCCGGCGGGACGCTGCGGTTGACGGGCACTGTCGTCGAGAGAAGGTCGGTGAGGCCCACGTTCCGGATTGTCGGGCGAGGCGCCGACTCGGATGGAGCGCCCAAGTCCGTGTTCGGTGCCCCTATTCCCCGCGCGGAGGTCGAGCCCGTGCAGGACGTTTTTTTCCTCGCCTCCCACAAGCTGGAGATCGTGGACGTCTCCACGGGGCGCTCCGTTCACTCGGTGAACCAGGTCATCCAATCACCGAATGGCATGGCGCTTCCAGTGGGTCGTTACCGCGTCTCCATCCGGCCGTTCCACAGCGGCGAGACATTCATGGGACCGCAGTGCGGCGGGGCCTCGGCGGAGGTGTCGATCGCGGACGGTGAGGAGGCGACCGTACGTCTCGACGTGGACGCCGGATCCACCGTTCGTCCCTACCTGGATTTAGGCGGGCCCGGGACCAAGGCTTCCCTTTGGCTTGAGGACGATGGGGGGCGCAGGACCGACCTCTCCCGTCCCGACGGTCGGTTCAACACATGGTCCTGGCCCGCCCGTCGGCCCGTGCAATCCAACATCGTCCCCAGCGGCGCGTACACGCTTCACGCGAAGACCGAGTCGAAACACGTGAGCCTGTCAGTCGTTCTGAAGCCGCGCGAGTGCCTGGACGTGATCCTGCGATAGCCGGCATTGGGGTGCCCTTCCGCCACTCATCTGAACGTGACCGCGGCGCCGTTGGTCAGGTTCGAGGTGGCGGTTGGGTTGGAGTCTCGGTACCAGACCTGGAAGAACCAGGTCTCCCCCGGCAGGGCCGCAATAAAACCGGCGCCCGCGGGCAGGCGATGGAGGTCGGGGACGAGGTCGAAGGCGCCGCCCGCGTCTGCGGCCAGGATCTGACCAGGCCCGACGAGCCGCCCAAGGGGTGCGCCGAGGCAGAGAAGGCCTTGGCTCCCTGGGATCGCAGCGGGTGGGCTGTCGGCCCTTCCGGTGATGGCCATCCCGAAGGCGCCCGGCGGAAGCGAGCGCACCTGCAAGGTGAGAGCGCTTTGCTCCGGGAAGCGCGAGCCGCTGAGGGTGAGGGCGCCGGGGAAGCCCGTGCTGTTGGGGACGGCCGGCGCGCAGATCGATAGGCCTGAAAGGCGCTGGCTCAGCTGTGTGCCGAACCGAGTGCCCGCAAAGATCAGGTCGACGTCCCCGTCGAGGTCCAGGTCGGGAAGGACGACCCTCTCGATCAAGGTCTGGGCGCCCACGATGCGCCGCGGCGTCAGGGAGGAAGGCCCGCCACTGTTCTCGAACCAGAAGCTACCACCCTCCGTCCCGAGCGGACCGACGCTTCCGGATTGGACCCCGAAGATGTCCACGTCACCGTCCGCATCCACGTCGACAAGCTGGATGGAGTTGCACTTCTGACAGTCTTGGAGAAGTGTTACGGGCGCGCTGAGCTGGCCGAGTCCGTCGTTCTCGAACCAGCTAATCCCCGGCTGCGTGGCGTCGCGCGGGAACGACATGAGGACATCGGGGTCGCCGTCCCCGTCGAGGTCGCCGGCGCTCAGGTCCATGGGGAAGAAGCCCGGGTAGCTACTGACCACGGACGTCTGGAAGTCAGCCGGGCCGCCCACGGGCGTTTGGTTGAGGCCGACCCGCAGCACGAGGTTGGTGGAGGTTCGCTCCACCGTGAGTGCGTCGACGTCTCCGTCCCCGTCCAGGTCCGTGAACTCGGCTTCTTCGGTATCGCCGAAGTCCATGCCGAGGAGCGCGAAGGGAGCGAACATGCCCGCCCCGAGGTTCCTCGACCACGCGAAGTTGTCATTGGTGCTGACGATATCGACCATGCCGTCACCGTCGACGTCGATGCCGCGCAGTTGATCGAGGTTGAGTGCCGAGATGTCGAGGCTCTGTGAAGGACCAAAAACAAGGGCGCCGAGGTTGTCGAACCACCGGGCATCGCCGGAGAAGTTCAGCACCAGCAGGTCCAGGTCGCCGTCATCGTCGAGGTCCGCCAGGGACACATCGGTGTTGAATCCCACCGCCGCCGGGAGGTCCACGGACTCGAGGTGCCCCAGGCCATCGTTGATCCCCAGCCGCTGCGTGCGGTCCCCGAAGACCACGTCCACGTCGCCGTCTCCGTCGATGTCGCCCATCTGAAACCCGTCTCTGGAGTCCCACTTCAGAACGTCCGAAGCGACGTCGAACGTGGGCCCTGGGGCTCCCCCGAGTACCTGCACGATTTCGTCCGAGGACTCGCGCAGGACAAATGCGTCGACCCCCGGCTGGCCGTCGAGCTCGCCGAGGTCGAGCAGGCGATACTCGGAGCCTACGGTGAGCGGAACGGGGACCGGTGCCGAGAATGCGCCGGCCCCTTGGTTCTCCATGACCAGGACGTTCTTCGAGCTGCCGGTGAACGCGAGGTCCATGTCGCCATCCCCATCAAGGTCGGCCAGGCGCGGTGTTCCCAGGTCCTGTTCGAAGGGGTCATTGGCGTAGTACAACTCCTGCCGAGGTCCCAAGCTCCCGGCGCCTTGACCCAGGTACACAGACAGGGTCGAGAACTGCCCGAAGATGTTGAGGTCCCCGTGGAGGATCAGAAGGTCGCGCTGCCCATCCCCGTCGAGGTCTTCGAATGCGGCCGTTTGCACGATGGCCACCGCCACGTCGAGCGGCGTGGGGGGGGCAAACGAAAGTGCGCCGAGGTTCTCGACGATCCAGATGCCGTTGCCGGATGTGGGAAAAAGAAAGTCCAGGTCGCCGTCAAGCCCCAGGTCGAAGCTCTGGCCCATGCGCGCGTTGGGCACGGGGATCGGAACGAGGGGCGCGCGGCTCGAAAAGACGCCCGACCCTTCGTTGCGGTACCAGTCGAGCGTCGAGCCGCCAGCTGTATAGATAAGAACGTCCATGCGGCCATCCTGATCTGCGTCCAGTCGGTCCACCGTGATGAACTCGTTGCCGAATAGCGTATCCAGCACCTCCGGCGTTTCGGCGAATCGTCCGCCCGAGCGGTTCTCGATCCACTCAATGGTGCGGACACCCGGCGTCTCGGTACGTCCGAAGAGCAGGTCCATGTCCCCGTCTCCATCCATGTCTTCAGCGATCAATGCGATGCCTGCTCGGCCAGGCAGGATCACGTGGGCGGCGGCGATGCCGCCCTGGGAGCCCTGCTCCAGCCAGTAGACATCCCTATCAGCCAGGATGAGGTCGTCGTCACCGTCGCCGTCCACGTCGGCGACGACGCCGTTGCTGCCCTCGAGGGTCTGGACGCCGAGGTAGCGAGGGGGCTCAAGCCCAAGGTCTTGTGCGAGCAGCAGGATCGGCGCGAGGAGAAGCATCTTGAGAATCGTGGGTTGCCGTCGTGAGCGGAACCGCCGCCTCTGGGGGGAGGCCTCCAGCGCCGACGGATCCGACCGATGAGCATATCCGCTGCGCCATCGGATGGCTTGGGCGTGCACGGTCCCTCAGGGCCCGCGTCGCTGATTGCGATAGGCCGTGACCGTCTTGAGGCCCCATGAGTCGATGGGGCGAGACAGGCGCCGAGGACAGGTTGCCAGCCGGAACGCAGAGTCAGATACTTAGGGACCCGATCGTCGCTTCATCTTTCGTTCCGGCCGTTCGCGTCTGCTCCATGCGCCCCACCCTTCGATCGCTGTTGTCTCTCGCCGCCCAGCTCATCCCCTTGATGCAGTTGGTCTCTGCGTCCCCGGGCGCCGTTTTGCCCAGGAGCGCGCACCCGATGTTTCGGCCCCAGGACGGACTCGTTGGGGCTCCGTACCCGGCTGCGGGATACAGCCTCGGCGTGGACGTGCGGCGCTTTGAACTGGAGGACATTGACGGCGACGGGACAGTCGATGTCTTGGCCTCTGGGACCATTTCAAGCACCACGGCGGTGGGCATCCTGTTTGGGGTGGCCGATGGGACCTTCGAGACAGGGGTGACGCTCGAGGTCGGGCCTGGCGGTCCGCACGGTGCCTCCTTCGACCTCGACGGCGACGGGGATCGCGATGTCGTCGCTTGTTCGGAGGGCACGGGTGAGGTCTTCCTCTTCGAGAACCTGGGCGGGCGGAGCTTCGCGCCACGCGTTCTGCTCGGGACCCAGGAGGACGCCTACTTCGTGGCGTTTGCGGATGCGAACGGGGATGGGATGAGGGACGTCCTTGTGGCGAGCTCCAGCACGACTCGGATCGCTGTCTTCCTTCGGGATAGCGCGGGGGGGCTGTCCCGTGCCCAAGACCTGTTCATGTTCGGAGGGGCCGAACGGTTGTTCGTCACCGACATCAACCTGGACGGCCTCGACGACCTCGTCGTGACCGGGAACATCAGTGACTTCTTCCAGGTCATCCTGGGTGGGCCCATGGGGCTCGGCTTCCCGACGTTCTACCGTTCGGACTTCCGGCTGGTGAAAGCCCAGATCCGCGACGGCAACGGGGATGGGTTCCCGGATATCGTCGGCGTGGAGTGGGCGGAGGACAACATCGTGCTGCTCCCGGGGCTTGGGGATGGCACCTTCGGTCCAGCGATTCGCGCGGCGACGGGCCCGAACCCGGTCAACGTCGAGGTGGGCGACCTGGATGGGGACAGCGTGGTCGATTTTCTCGTGAGCCGGAGCCAATCGTCCGGGGCGTCGGGCGTGCGTACTGAGGTGGTGATGGGCGATCCGATCGCCGTCTTTGGGGGGACGGGGCCACAGGTGCTCGTCGGCTTCTCACCGCTGTCTTCGGCCATTCGGGACTTCGATGGCGATGGAATGGCGGACATCGGCGCGTTGGCCGGGGCAGGGGGCTGGACGGTGGTCCGGGGCCTTGGGAACGGCCTTCTCGAATGGGACGTTCGCACGGAGGTCGGCGTGGACGCTGAGGAGGTCTTTGCCGGGGACTTCGATGGTGACGGGTCGGAGGACCTCGTCGTTTTGGACGGGAGCATTCGTGCCATCAGCACTTACCGGCATGCGGGTGGCGGAGAGTTCGTTCCCATCGCCGTGACCCCCGTGGGAAGCAACCTGCGCAACGCGGTGCCCGGCGACTTGGACCTGGACGGGGACTTGGATCTGCTGCTGGCTGCGGACATCTTTGGATCGATGAACTTGATCCCCTATCTGAACGATGGGAGCGGGGCCTTTGTCGGAGCACCAGCTCCCGTTGCCACCAGCGTTGACGCGCGCTATCTCCAGATGGGCGACCTGGATGGCGACGGGGATCTTGATGCGGTCTACACCGAGTCCTTTGGGCGGCTCCTGACGATGCTCGGGCAGGGGGACGGGACGTTTCTGGCCCCGGTGGACCTCGACCCGTTCGCAGAGGCCAGGGACCTTGATCTCGGGGACGTGGACGGGGACGGGGACTTGGATATTGTGACCGTCAACGGCGGGGACCGCGGGCTGCGGCTGTACCGCGGCACGGGAACGGGATTCTTCATTCCCGAGCCAGCGCAAGACACGGGCCTCGGCTCGAACGCGAGCACCGTGACGCTTGGGGATTTCGACGGCGACGGCGCCCTGGACGCCGCTGTCTCAGGGACGACGAATGGCGGCCAGGACAAGGAGCTCCTCGTGATGCGCGGCGCGGGCGATGGGTCCTTTGCGCCCGGGTCACCGGGGCCCTTCACGTCCTTGACTCAGTCGCTGATCCGTCTGCGGGCGGTCGACCTGAACTTGGACGGGCGCGCTGACCTGGTCGGCCTGCGGGAAGGGACGTTTCGGGACACCCCCGAGATTCGCTACGGGCAGATGGACGGCAGTCTCGGCTCAGGAAGTTACTACGTGGGTGCGGCCGCCGCGGGCGGATTCGCGCTGACGGATCTGAACCAAGACGGCAATGACGACCTCGTTGTGACGCGCCCCGATGAACGGGCGCTCGTCGCGCTGCTGCACCGCGCAGGGGGGCGGTTGGACCGGTACTGCGATCAGAATCAAAACTCCACCGGGGCCGCCGCGACCATCGGTTGGGACGGCAGCCGCCGGCTTTCGGGGCCGGGGTTCACGCTGCGCGCGGCGGGCATGCCGGTGGGCGAAACCAGCGTCTGGTTTGCCGGTGTCCTCTCTGGCTTCCGGCCCCTAGGTGCGGGCACGCTCTGCATCGGTGGAGCGCTCACCCGCGCGTCGCTACCCGGCACTGTTGACGCCGCGGGCACCACGTCCCTCGACGTGGTCGCTGCGGGCCTTCCGCTGCTCCCCGGCTCGACCTGGTTCTTCCAAGCGTGGTTCACTGACCCCTCGGGCGCGGCGCCGCAGTTCAGCTTCAGCGAGGCGCTCGCGGTACGCTTCCTGCCCTGATAGCGGGCTGCGGTTTGTGGCCTCAGTCCCCTGCGGTGGCCACGTAGCGCCACAGGGTGGTCGGGGTTGCGTCTGGGCCCGGGACGGTGATGCTGACGGTGATGCTGACGGCGACCTGTCCGCGACGCCGGTGGAAGGTCACGCCGCCCTCGTCGATCAGGCCATTGCCGTTGTCGTCCATGCCGTTGAGCTCCTCGTCTGCGCCAAGGGGCAGGACGTTGGAGCAGAGGACTTCGGTCGAGCCTTTGGAGCTGGTCCAGACCAAGCGAACCTCGTCGACCAGTCCATCTCCATCGTCGTCGACGCCGTTGTTCGGATCCTCCGGGTCGGGCAGCATCTCCAGGCGCTCAGGTGCCTCCGTTCCTTCGGCGCGCGTGAACTCGATCGAGGAAGACGCCAAGGGGGCGCGGGACACCCGGGCCAGGGACTCCGGTGCCGCGGTGCTCAGGATGGCCTCCACGCGGTCGAGGGCCTCCGGGCCGCTGGCCAGGCTGGCCTGGGTGGTTGGGCTTTGGCATCCGCCCAAGAGGGCGCCGATGGCGAGCCCCGCGACTGTGGCCTGGGTTCTGAAGCTCTTCATGGGGTGCCTATCGACCGGGGGTAAGGATGGCCTGAACCCTGACGAGGGGCCCCGGGCTCGGTCCGCCCAACCTTGGGGGTGACAGCGGCATTCCTTCCGGACTATGTTCCATTCATGAACACCGTCCAGCAGGTCTTCCCCATCGGGGCCCAGTGGCCAACCGTCGATCCGTTTCTGTTCACGGCCCATCACCTGGACCGCTATCCCGAGGGGACCGATGAGCTGGGGCCGGATCCCAAGCTGCTTCGTGGCCGCCAGATCGGCAGCGACTTCGCGGGACAAGACGGCTGGAACATGTACCACGGCAGCACCGTGCCCGGTTTCCCGCAGCATCCCCACCGGGGCTTTGAGACGATCACCTACGTGCGCACCGGACTGTGCGATCACACCGACTCGATGGGGGCGGCGGCGCGCTTTGGCGGCGGCGACACCCAGTGGGTGACGACGGGTCAAGGGGTCGTGCACGCGGAGCTTTTTCCGCTCGTGCACAGCGACAAGCCCAACACGTTGGAGCTGTTCCAGATCTGGCTGAACCTGCCCGCCAAGGACAAGATGGTGCCCGCGCACTTCAAGATGCTCTGGGGCGAGGACACGCCGCGCGTCGAGCGCAAAGATGGCGAGGGCCGGCGCGCCACCGTGACGGTCATCGCCGGCGAGTTCGGAGGCAAGTCCGGCCAGGAGCCTCCGTCCCATTCGTGGGCGGTGCAGAAGGAGGCGGCGATCGGTATCTGGCACCTCTCCATGGAGGCCGGCGCGTCCCTGGAGCTGGCGCCCACCGATGATGAGAAGATCCGCCGGACGCTCTACGTCTTCGACGGCTCCGAGATCGCGGTGGACGGGGAGCCCGTGCGCAGCGGCCACGGTGCTGGGATGCTTTCCACGGCCAAGGCCTCGCTGGTCGCCGGCGATGGCCCAGTGGAGGCGATGATCCTCCAGGGGCGGCCCATCGGCGAACCGGTGGCGAAACACGGGCCCTTCGTGATGAACACGGAGGAGGAAATCCGCCAGGCCTTCCGCGACTACCAGGAGACCGAGTTCGGCGGCTGGCCTTGGAAGAGCAACGCGCCCCATCACGGGGGCGTGAAGCAGGGACGCTTTGCGCTGCACGGCGACGGCAAGCGAGAGGACAAGTAGGCCGGAGCGCCCCTAGCGCAGCAGAAGCGCCGCCTTGACCGGGTCGTGGTCCGAGGCGCAGCGGCCCCCGTGCCGGGGGCGCAGGACCTCGGCGGCGGTGGTTTCCCACTCTGGAGTGGCGAGGATGTAGTCGATCTTCGCGCCGCCGCGCTCGTCGCGGAAGGCGTTGAAGGTGCCGACCTCGACGGCATCGGGGTGGGCGACGCGGAAGGTGTCCACGAGGCCGGCGGCGCGCAGTGCGTCGAGGGGGGCAGAGTTCTCCCCAGCGTTCAGGTCGCCGAACAACAGGCCGGGGAGAGGGGGCTGCCCTTCCCCTGCGCCCTCCTGGCAGCGGCGCCCAAGCTCCGCCCCCAGGAGCCGCGCGCTCTCCAGTCGTGCCTCTTTCCCTCGATGGTCAAAGTGGGTGCTGATGACCACAAAACGCTTGCCGTTCGCTTTGCTTTTGAATCGCGCCCAGGTGGCGTTGCGGGTGAGTGCCGCGTCCCAGCCGACCGAGCCGATCACGCTCGGAGTCTCCGAGAGCCAGAGGTCTCCGGAGGCTTCCACCTCCAGCAAGCGCCCATTCACGAACATGCCGCTGAACTCGTTCTTCGTGCCGCCTTCGCGGTGCTGGCCGACCTTCACGAAGTGCTCCGTTCTGCCCAGGATCGCGTCCACCTGGAAGTCGAGGGCCTCCTGCACCGCGAGGATCGCGGGGGCTTCGCCTTCGATCACACCCAGGACATGTCCCTCGCGCAGCGTCCAGCGATCGGGTCCGTCCTTCGCGGCGCCGTAGCGGACGTTGAAGGTCATGACCTCGAGGAGCTGGGGCGGGTCGCTGATCACGGCCGACTTGCTCTTTGTGCATCCGCCCAGAAGGAGGGGCACCAGCAGGAAGGGCACCTGAAAGAGCGGCAGTCGGAGGAGGCGGGAAGAGCGCAGCATGGGGGGCCTGATCAGAGGGGGCGGGAAGTCGAGCAACTTGCCAGCGCTCGTTGGGTGCGGCCCTTCCACTGCGGGACCGACGCAGGGGGGAGCCTGCGTCAAGGAACCGGGGCGCCGTTGCTGGCTTCCCAAACGCGGTACCACTGCTCGCGGCTCAGGTGGAGCGTCAGGGAGCTGACCGCGTCCTCTACCCGATCGATCTTGCACGTGCCCAAGATCGGGTGGGGCCTGGAGGGCAGTGCCATGGACCAGGCGTAGGCGACGGCCGCAATGGACATGGCGCCGACTTCGTCAGCGACCCCCTGCAGGGCCGACACCACGGCCACTTCACGTTTTGTCTTCGGGCGAAAGAGCCTGCCGCCCGCAAGGGCGGACCAAAACATCGGCCGCATCCCCATTCTCTGGGCTGCGTCGAGCGTGCCATCGCCCAAGGGGCTCATCTGTAGCGGTGAGAACTCAATCTGATTCGTCGCCAGGGGATCCGGCAGGGCGGACTGCAGGCTCTCCAGTTGATGAACCGTGAAGTTCGACACGCCAAAGTGCAGGACCTTGCCAGCCTCCTTGAGCTCCGCGAAGGTCTCGGCGACTTCCCCGATGTCCATGAGGAAATCGGGGCGATGGAGGAGCAGCAAGTCGATCCGATCCGTGCCCAAATCGCGCAGGGAGGCCTCCACGGACTGAATCGTGTGGGCCTTGCTGAAGTCGTAGTGGTTGACGCTCTCGGCCCCTAGCTCGCCAAACCCCTGGGGGCGGATGCCGCACTTGCTGATGATCTGAATTTGATCCCGCATGGGTGGCCGGAGCGCCAGGGCTTCGCCGAAGGCCGCTTCACTTCGATAGACCATCGCGTGGTCCATGCTGGTGATGCCAAGCTCGACAGCGCGCTCGGTCAGCGCGAGGATCTCCTGGGCGGTGAAGCCCCATTTTCGCAGGCGCCAGAACCCGAGAACGAGGGGGGAGAGTTTCAGGACCATGCGTGATAACGTCCGCTCCTCGCGCGCAGCTGGGTTCCGATCGTCATGGCTGCGTGGATCAAGCCCACGTGGGTGTAGGCTTGGGGGAAGTTCCCGAGCAGCTCGCCGCTGTCCGGATCGATGTCCTCACTGAAGAGGCCGACCGGGTTGGCATGGGATAGCACGCGCTCAAAGAACTCGATCGACTCGTCAAGCTCGCCCGCGAGGGCCAGGGCCTCGGCCCACCAGAAGGAGCAGATCGTGAACGTGCTCTTCGGCTCGCCGAAGTCGTCGGGGTGGACGTAGCGCATGACCCCGGTCGGGCGCACGAGACGCTCCCGGTAGGCATTCAGGGTCGAGATGAAGCGAGGGTCGTCCCCGCGCACCAGCCCGATGGAAGGCAGCAGC
Source organism: uncultured bacterium (assembly GCA_913058555.1). Taxonomy (GTDB): domain Bacteria; phylum Planctomycetota; class UBA1135; order UBA1135; genus Saltatorellus. The sequence continues at coordinate 12,047 of CAJXRJ010000020.1, read as the reverse complement.
AGGTTCGCCGCGTCGGCCTCTTCGTTCTCGAAGGTCTGGGTGAACATCCCGGTCTTCTCGCTGTAGCCGCGTTCCAAGACCTTCTCACGCATATCGTCGGCCGCCTGCTGCCAATCCTTGGCGGTCTCTTCGAGGCCGAAGTGCAGGGCGATGGCGGCGCCGTGGTGGGCGGCCGCCCAGCACATGGCGCGGCTGAACGTATGCAGCTGCGGGGCCCCGCGGTACTCCCAAATCCCGAGGTCGGGCACGTCGAAGGCTGCGCGGGACTCGTTGACCATGCGCTCCACGAGGGGCATCCAGTAGCCCGGCTTCCCGGGGTCGACGCGGGCGTCGGTCAGCATCGTCCGCAGGCAGAGCACGACCTCGCCCATGAGGTCTGTTTGGAGCTGCTCCGCGGCGGCGTTGCCGATCCGCACGGGCTTCGTGCCCCGGAAGCCGGCCAGGTGGTCGAGGGAGGTCTCGGTCAGCTCGCGCTCTGCGCCGATGCCGTAGAGGGGCTGGAGGTCGCCCGTGTCGGCGACGTCGAGCACGAACTGGAGGAAGTCGCGGCCCTCCTGGAAATGGCCGATCCGCCGCAGCGCTTCCACGGTGAAGACCGCGTCCCTCAGCCAGCAGAAACGGTAGTCCCAGGTGCGTGGCTCACCGACGACCTCAGGGATCGACGTGGTCGAGGCGGCGATGATGGCGCCGGTCTCGCCGTACTGGTGGAGCTTGAGGCAGAGCGCCGACCGCAGCACGGCCTCGTCCCTGAAGCCCGGGAGGGCACACGACTGGGCCCAGCGACGCCAAGAAGCGATGGTCAGGTCGAGGTCGCGATCGATCTCGTCCATATGCATGTAGGGCTCGGAGGACCCGCAGTCGAGCACGAAGTACCGAGGGCGGTCGAGGCGGAAGGGGCGGCCGCTGGCGAGGTACGGGCCCGGCACGTTCGAGTGCAGCGTGATGGCCATGCCGCCGTGCCCCTTGAACTCGAGGCCGCGTTCGGAGGTCCTGGGCTCGGCGTCCATGCGCGCGTAGTCGGGCTGGAGGTCGAGGTCCATGGAGAGCCGCGGCGCGCCCCGCAGGGGCCGCAAGTACCGCACGATGCGCGGCGGGCGGCGGTGCCGGAGCCCCTCCTGGATGTAGGGCATGAAGTCGAACTGCTCCCACGCGTCGTCTCCCACCTCAAAGCGCGTGAGCAGGACGTTCGTGTTGCGGACGTAGCGTTGCTCGCCGCGGAGCGGCTGGGCCTCACCGTTCTGCTGGTGGAGGAAGCGCCATGTCCCGCCTTTCCCTTCGTCGAGCAGCCGCGCGAAAAGCGACGGGGAATCGAAGCGCGGTGCGCAGAGCCAGTCGATGCCCGTGTCCGGATTGACGAGGGCGAGGAGCGTCCCGTTGCCGATGACGCCGTGGTCGAGTTTCATGATGCGTTGCTGCGGTTCGGGGTAGCGGCTTGCCAGAGCCCGAGGAGTGTGCGGAAGTGTGCGGGCGATTCGACGCGGAAGCGCGCGGCGGAGGCGCGCGATCCCACCAGGACGGAAAGGGATTCGGGGAAGGCGCGGAACATCGTTTCGTCGGTGACGTCGTCGCCGGCGATGACGACCAGGTCCGGGCGCTGGCTTCGCCGGGCCATGACCGTGGCGAGGCCGTGGGCCTTGGAGATTCCCGAGGGCCGAATCTCCAGCACCTTGTTGCCACGCATGACTTCGAGGTTCTCGTCGGCCATGACTTCGCCAAGGTGTTGGTAGAGCTCGTGGGCCTGCCAGGCCGCTGACTCGGGTTCGGCTCCGCGATAGTGCCAAGCGAGGCCCTCGGGCTTCTCCTCCACGTGGCTGCCGTGCACGCGCCCGGTCACGTTGTCTAGCATCGGTCGGATGCGATCTTTCCACGCGGGCGCGGGGGTCGTGGCGATCTCCTCGATCTCCGTCGAGCCCGGGGCGCGTGCGACCCGTCCGTGTTCACCGATCAAGCCCACGCCGGTGCCGCCGAGGTGTTCGATCAAGAAGTCGAGTGTGCGGCCGGACACGATCCAGACGTCGTTGTCCGGGGCCGCGGCGAGCTCCGTCAGGAGGGCGACCAGTTCCGGCGCTGGGGTGGCCGTTTTGGGATCGACCTGGAGCTCGCGCAGGGTGCCGTCGTAGTCGAGGGCGACGAAGCGATCCGAAGCGGCGCTCCAGCGCTGCATGCATTCCCCCTGGATGGCGCCTTCGATGAGCTCCGGCGCCGACGTCTGGGTGCTCTCTTCGATCTTGTCGAGCATGGAGCGTGTCCAGAAGTGAATGTCGTCGCGGCGAACCCGTTCGCGCATGGGCGCCATGCGTGCGGCCTGCTCCCCAGGCGACATCTCAAGGGCGCGGACGAACGCGCTCTTCATGGCGTCAATGTCATACGGATTCACGTGCAGGGCCTCCGTGAGCTCCCACGCCGCGCCCGTGAATTCGCTCAGGAGCAGCACGCCGTCGTCCTGGTGGCGGGCGGCGACGAACTCCTTGGCCACGAGGTTCAGTCCGTCGCGGAGCGGCGTCACCACGCAGACGTCGGCGACCCGGTATAGCGCCGTCAAGCGTCCTGGGTCGACGCCATGGAACTGGTAGTGGAGCGGCTGGACGCCCACTCGTCCAAAGCGACTGTTGATCTCGCCTGCGAGCTGCTCGGCACTCTCTTTGAGGTCCCTGTAGGCGTCCACCTCGACGCGGCTTGGCACCGCGATCTGGAAGAAGACCACTTCTTCCGCGAGCTCCGGCCTTTCCTCCAGCAGTTCCTTGAACGCTGTCAAGCGCTCGAGGATGCCCTTCGTGTAGTCGAGGCGCTCGACGCCCAGGAGAACCTTGCGCCCTGCGGCTGCGGCCTTGAGCTCCGCGAGCGGACCGGCAATCTCCGGGAGGTCGTCGGGGCGTTCCCATGGCGTTGGATCGATACCGAGAGGTTGCGCCACGAGAGATACCTGGCGGCTTTCGTATTCGACCGTATGGGAGGTCGTTTCTACGCCGAGCACCCGCCGCGCGGCCGAGCGAAAGCAGCGCACGTACTCGAGCGTGTGGAAGCCGATGACATCGGCCCCAAGCAGACCCTTGAGCGCTTCGGCCCTGGACGGCAACGCACGGAAGATCCCCGTGTGGGGGAACGGCACGTGCAGGAAGAATCCGATCCGCAGGTCGGGGCGCTTGGCCCGGATCATGGCGGGAACGAGGCAGAGTTGGAAGTCCTGCACGAAGACCGTGTCGCCCTTCTGCGCTTCCTCGCAGACCGTGTCGGCGAAGCGTTGGTTGACCGCGCGGTACACGTTCCAATCCTCTCGATCAAACTCGACCCGCTCGACGAAGCCGTGGAGGAGCGGCCAGATGCACCGATTGCTGGCGCGCAGGTAGTAGCGCTCGTGCTCCTCCTCCGTCAGCCCCAGGCCGCGGAAGCCGAGGTCCTTGAGGAGCGTCGCGGCCCTTTCGGGTACGGCGCCGTCCTCTGTGGTCATGCCCGGCCACCCAATCCAAACTCCACCGCTGTCCTGGTGGGGGCCCGAAAGCCCGGTGGCGAGGCCCCCCAGCGTGCGCTCCGCGCTCCACTCTCCACTGTCGGATTGTCGCAGTTTGACCGGCAGCCGGTTGCTCACAAGGAGCAGCCGCGGCCTTGGTTTCGATTCGCCGTTGCTCTCACTTTCACTCGGGGTGCGCGCCATGGCCCCAACCTGATGAGTGGGCACACCCGATGGAACCCTCGCCCGTGACTTTATATGGAGGATTCGTGATCGGATGAATCTCGCCAGGGACGGCATCCACGGGAAGAGCGGGATGGGCAGTGCAGCGTTATCCTGCAGGAATGCCCATCTGTCCAAGTTGTGGGATGGATCACGAGTTCCTCGACCCGACCTTTGCACGTCCAGACGCCTACGTCGCGCTGAGCGACGATGCCCGTGCCCATCACGCCAAGGCCGACGATGACCTTTGCCAGATCTCCTTGCCCGGAGCGCCGATTCAGTACTTCGTGCGGGCCACCCTTCCTGTGGCGGTGGTGGGCCGTCCTGATGGGATGATGTGGGGGATCTGGGCCCGGGTGGACGCGGCGACGTTCGGTCGTGTCCTGGAGCTGTGGAGCGAGGGGGACGTCACGTCGGAGCCGCCATTCCAAGTGGCGCTCGCCAATGACGTGCCCGGGATGAGCTCCCTTGGGCTTCGGGCACTCATGCGACTGATGGGGCCAACGGATCGGCCGTCCCTCGACCTCTTGGGCGGGGACGATCATCCCTTCGTGGCAGAGTGCCGCTCGGGCATCGACGCGGCGCGGGCGGATGCCTACGTCAGCGCGAGGGCGCACGTCGGCCTAGACTCGTAGATCCGGGAATGCCGGGCAACGCGCTATCGCAGGCGAGGGGCCCAATCCGCCGAGTCGATTCGCCATGGGGGGGCGCCCGCCGGAAGGGACACTTCGAAAGAGCTGAGGGTCTCCCCTGCGTGGCGGCTGAGGTCGAGGACGATCGTGACTTGACCGGCACCTTCGGCGCGCCAGATCGCCGTCGACCCCGTGGCGGTGCGGCTTCGCAGCTCCAATGGTCCCTGCCAGGACCCAAGGTCGAGGTGGGCGACGATCGCCGAGTGGCGCTCGATCGTGACGCCGGTGAAGGTCACTGTCTGGGTCGTCTGGCCATCCGTTCGGACTCGCTCCGGTGTGCCTGGGGACCGCGACTCCAGGTCCAGGTCCGTCACGAGGGTCGCGGTCACGTCCATGGTGGGCGCGCCGTTGGCCTTCGCGATGAGTTGGACCTCCCCGCCGAGGTCGTGGGTCGCGATGATGGGGATCAGAAGCTCTTTTCGTGCGGCGTGCCAAGGCACTTCCGCCGTGAGGTTGGCCGTCCTGAGGCTCCAGAGTCCTTCGCCCGGACCGCTGCCTTCCCGTGTGACACGCACCATCGCGATGCCGTTCCCCGAGGTGATGAGGTGCCCCCGATCAATCGCAAGCCGCCCGGTACCTGTGGTGGGGGCCATCTCGGCCCGCAGGGGCGAAGTCGGCACAATCGGAAGCACGCTAAGTGAGAAGCCTTGGCTGGTCGAAAGGGTCCAGTTTCGATCCTGCCCTTGGCGCAGGGCCTTGAAGACCGGGAACTCGTACCAGAGGACCTCCGGCCACGCGCCGAAGTTGTAGCACTGACGAAGTCTGGCGAGGCTGTCGAGGAAGAACCCGCCGGGCTGGGATCCGTCGAAGACCGGCGAGTCCGCGAAGTGCGCCAGATAGTCGCCGAGCCGGGAGGAAAAGCTCGTTCCGAAGAGGGCCAGGGGCGGCATGCGGTCTTTGACCGCTTGAATGGGACGCGGTGCACGCTTCCCTTCGTGGGCCCTTTCGGGGTCTCTTTCGGGGGCTCTCGCGCGAACCTCGAAGGTCTTCTCGGAGTGACTCAGGAGCCAACTTCGAGCCCAGGAGTCGTCGGGGATTCCGGCGAACCGCAGGAGGTCGGTGGAGTAGCTCAGCCAGGGCGCCTCCACGAGCCGGGTGGATGGCGCAGATGACCGGACACCGGCATGGTCGACCATGACCCCGGCGGCGCCCACCCGGGCGGCTTGGGCCCAGTGCGAGTCGAACTTGAGGTAACGGTCATGGGGCGCCAGCCCATCGAACATCGGGCGCAGGTCGATGGTCTCGACGCCGTGGTCGCCAAGACGCTCCAGCAACTCACCTTCGATCGAAGGGAAAAGCTCAATGCCGGAGGGGGCGAGGTCCGCCATCACCGTCGACTTTCGTGGGACGGGAACCGCCACGAAGCGTGTGCCTTTGGCTGTGATGCGCCGCGCTGCCGCAGCGAGGAGCGCCGCGGAACGGTCGATGGATGGACGGCGCTGTCCCTTCGCGGGCCCAGCGACCTGTCGATCGAGGAACAGCCAGCCGTCGCCTCCCACGAGAACTTGCTCACTGGCCGATTCATGGAAGTAGCGCAGGAGCGACGCCGCATGCACCGGACCGAGGGTCCCCCGTACCCTCGACGACAACCTCCGGTGGATGGCGATGCGGCGCGCCTTCGTCCCGTCGAGCCAGCGGGCCTCCTGGTCGAGGCGGTCGAAGTTTGCCCGCTCCTTCCCGATCAGCGCCGGCGCCGGAAGCGGATTGAACAGATCCACGGCCGCCGTCCCGACGAGGGCGGACAGGAACACGATCACGGCCAACACGCGGGTGAGACGTGCCATCGGGGTTTCCTCGACGCGCGGCTTGCCCGGCGCGATGACCACGAGACCGTCCGGCTCTGGGGTGGGCTCTTTCAACGGTCTTCTAGAACTGGAAGTAGAGGAAGGGGACGTGATCGGCGCTGTGCAGCGCGATGAGGGTCGCGGCGAAAGCGAGCTGGAGGAGCAGCATCCAGAGGGCGGAGCGCCGGGCGACGAGGGCCTGGGTCGAAGGCAGTCCCCAGGTCACCGCCGCCGCGGCGGCAAGGGCCGCTGCCGCCGAGCCCGAGATCGTCACGTCGCCTGCGCTAGAGCCCGTCCATCCAGCCATCGATGCCAGCATTTGCCCCGCCTGGGCCATGGAGTCCGCCCGGAAGAAGACCCAGCCGATGACGACGAGCAGGAACGTCAGCAGAAGCCGGAGGGCGCTCGGCAGGCGCTGGTAGAGCGTGCGCCGGCCCGCGAGGCGCTCGAGGACGAGCCAGAATCCCTGGTAAGCGCCCCAAGCGATGAAGGTCCAAGCGGCTCCGTGCCAAAGACCCCCGAGGAGCATGGTCAGGGACAGGTTCACGTAGGTCCGCGCGCCCCCTTTTCGGTTGCCGCCCAGCGGTATGTAGAGGTAGTCGCGCAGGAAGCTCGAGAGCGAGATGTGCCACCGCCGCCAGAACTCGGTGATGCTGCGCGACGCGTAGGGCCGGTCGAAGTTGACGGGGAATCGGAAGCCGATCATCAGGCCCAGGCCGATCGCCATATCGGAGTAGCCTGAGAAGTCGAAGTAGAGTTGGAAGGTGTAGCTGAGGGCGCCAAGCCACGCGCCTACGGTGGTGAGGCTGTCGGAGCCGAAGGCGCTTTGGGCGACAGGTGCGAGCGAGTCAGCCAGCAGCACTTTCTTCGCGAGACCCGCTTGGAAAAACAGCACGCCCATCCCGAAGAGCCGCATCGAATGCGTGCGTTCCACCAGCTGCTGGCCCATGGACCGGTAGCGCACGATGGGGCCGGCGACGAGCTGCGGGAACATCGAGACGTAACATGCAAAGTCGCGGAAGCGACGCACGGGCTCGGCGTCCCCGCGGTAGATGTCCACCGTGTAGCTCAACGATTGGAACGTGTAGAACGAGATCCCCACCGGCAAGATCACGGCGGTCCACGCAACGGGGGGCTCCCCGAATTGCGCCAGCAGACCGTTGAGCGTGTCGACCCCGAAGTTTGCGTACTTGAAGTACGCGAGGAGGCCGAGGTTGCCCAAGCAGGAGAGCCAGACCCAGCTGCGCCCCGGGCGTCGAGCCCCTTCCTCCGCGGTAAACGTCGCGAGGCGCTGCGCCCGACCGATGCCCCGTCCCGCCGAATAGTCGAGCACCGTCGAGGCCCACATCAGGATCACAAAGTCGGGCCGCCACCAGGCGTAGAACCCGTAGCTGAACGCCGCGATGATCCAAGGCCGAAAGCGCTCCTGTGCGAGATAGTAGAGCCCCAGAAACGCCGGTAAGAAGGCGTAGAGGAACTCGGCATCTGTGAACAGCACGGGGGACGATAGCACGGCGGGGAGTCCGCCATCGTCCATTCCATGCTCGCCGTCCCGTTCGCTGCTAGCGCCGGCGGGCGCCGGTGCGACTCTTGTGCGTTGCCCTTGACCGGGGTCCACGGGCCCCGGCACCGTTGTGTGGTCCCTTGCTTGGGACGTGCCCCATGCCTACTTCGGTGCCGTGCGGGCCATGATCGCGCGCTTGCGGACTTCGGCTTCGGCCTTGAGGGAGGCGGCCCTTGCGGCGCCGCCGGGGGTTTGGTCGAGGATGCCGGCCAGGAAGAGGCGCGCCATCGTGCCGCCTTCGTAGGTCTGGCCGTTGGCGGAGGAAACGACGGGGAGTTCGCCGTCGCCCACGGCGTCGATCATTTCATCGAGCAGCGTGATGGAAGCCCCCTGGCCGCCCTCGGGGAGCTCGGCGCCCATGCGCATGCGATGGGCGGTGAGGAGGAGCACGGCGTCGCCGTGGGGGCCGTTCCATGGGCCCATGGCGCGGCGCGCGCGCTCGAGGGCCTCGAGGTGGAGTAGGGCGGCCTGGTTCTGCCCCCGGGCTTGGGCGGCGAGTCCAATGGCCATGCGAAGGCGCGCGTGCTCGTCGGAGCCTTCGCCGAAGGCCTCCTCGGTGCGAGCGGCGATGTCTCGCTCGTCTTCGATGGCGAGCACCGTTTCGCTCTCCCCGAGGTTGGTGAGCACGGCCACGAGGTTGCGGTCGGCGTCGATCCGCAGGGGATGGCTCAGGGGGAGCGTGGCCGCAAGGGCGCCCTGGACCCCTTCGAGTTGGACCCGGGCTCCGCCCATGTCGCCGCGGGCGCCGAGGACCCGCGCCCGAACCATGCCTGCCTGGGCGGTCAGGACGCTGCCCTTTCCTGCGCGCGCCACGAGCTCATCGTGGAGGCGGGTGACGCGCTCCATGGAAGCGTCCAACTCTCCGGCCCCAAGCTCGTCATTGGCGAGGGACAGCTCTGCGAGCCAGAAAGGCGAGGTGGTGCGCTCGGGGTCGGCGATGGCCCATGCGACCGCAGAGGTGGTGAGCGCGCGGCCGCGCGCTCGGTCCCCCGACTCGAGGAGGGAGGTTCCGAGGAGCGCGCGGGCCTCGAGGATGCGCCGCTCGGAGGCACCGGCGCCCTCTAAGATCTCGAGGGCGCGTTGGCGCGAGACCGCTGCCTCGCCGTGGTCGCCGGTCATGGATTGCACGTCCGCCAGCGTCATGTGGAAGGCTGCCGTCTTTTCGGCATTGGCCCCGTAGAGATCTGTGGCTAGGGCCAAGGCCTCCTCTGCGGTGGGCCGCGCCTTGGCGTGCTCGCCAAGAAGCGCTCGGTTGTGGGCGGCCCTGCGGAGAGCCTCCGTGAGGCGCAGGCGATCCTCGGCGGTGCTGCCTTGGCGGTAGTGCGCGATGGCGGAATCGAACGGGCCTTCGGCGGCCCGCGGCTCCATGAGCAGAGAGAAGAGCCAACCCAGGGTCAGGTTGATTCGCGCTTTGGATCCGGGGGACGTCTCCAGCGATGAGGCGGCCTCTGCACCGTCATGCAACATGTCCACAGCGTTCCGGGCGCGGCCGCCGTTGATCTCAGGACGCGCGGATCGGAAGAGCTCTTGGGTGAAGCCAAGTACATCCTCGAGCTCCGCCTTGGCGGTGATGGCTCGATCTTTTGCTTGGCTTTCGGACTGCGCCAAACGCTCCATGGCGCTGGCATGGCGCTTGGCCAGGAGCCCGTAGGCGATGGGGCCGCCGATGACGAGGGCAGCGCCCAATCCCCATGCGAGGGCGGCGGCCGGACGGCGCCGGGCGCGGCGCGCCCAGCGGGCGACCGGGCCGGGGGGCGCGGCGAGGACCGGCTCACCCTCGAGCACTCGGTCCAGGTCGCTGGCGAACGCCTCGGCGGTGTCATAGCGGCCCGCAGGACGGGCGTCCATGGCCATGGCCTGCACGAGGGCGAGGTCCCTGGGCACGGCGCGATTGCGGGCGCGCAGCGATGGGGTCTCGCCTGCCTCCACGGCGGCGCGCATCTCGAGCACCGTGGTTCCTTCGAATGGCGGAGCGAGGGCGAGCAGCTCGTAGAGGGTCGCCCCGAGCCCGTAGATGTCGGCGGCGGGCCCGGCGGCTCGCTCGGCGCGCCATTGTTCGGGGGCCATGTAGGCGTAGGTACCGACGGGCGCCGTGGACGATGCTGTGCCGCCTGCACCGGACGCGGAAGACGTGAGCCCAAAGTCGAGGAGAACCACTCGCCCCGAAGGCTCGAGCAAGATGTTCGAGGGCTTGACGTCCCTGTGAATGACGTCCTTCCCGTGGGCGTGGTGAAGGGCTCTCGCGACGTCGCGCACGATGCGGGCGACGGCCAAGGGCCAAGGGAGCGCGAAGGCCTCGGGGGGCGGGCCTTCGCCGCCGACGGCGTGGAAGAGATCTACGCCATCCAGTGATTCGGGGGAGCGCCCCGCAAGGGAGGCACACACCTGGGCGAGGGAGGCTCCGGCGAGCAGCTCCATCGTGAAGTACGGCACGGGGCCTTCGGCGTGGGCACCACCCATTGCGCTATGGAGGCCGACCCTGTGGATGGTGACGATGCTTGGATGGGAAAGCTGTGCCATGGCCTCCACCTCCCGCTGGAAGCGCTGCGCCGCGCCCTCGAACTCCAGGCGCGACGGGCGTACGACCTTCACCGCCACGTCGCGGCCCAGGGAGGGCTCGTGGGCGCGGTAGACGATGCCCATGCCTCCGCGGCCGAGCTCGTCGAGGATCGAGAGGTCATCGATGCTGTGCGGCAGTTCCTCGGCCGCGTCGCCGTGCAGCCCGCCCAGCTCAAAAAGGACCCGGAAGCGCCCGCGCAGATCGTCCGCGTACTCCGGGTGACGGCGCGCGGCCGATTCCACGGCGTCCCACCATCCTTCCGGTTCGCCCCGGAGGCTCTCCCCGAGAAGGATCTCCACGGGATCGTCTGGGATCAGGCCCTTTGGGCTTTCGGGTGTAGACTTGGGTTCCATGGGAGAGGACCTTGAAGATCAGGATAGCGTCGATCGAGATGCGCCCTCGGAATTGGAGGACGCTCTCACGCGGCTCTTGCCCGCGGCCCAGGCCTATCTGGCTCGCAGGGCAACCCCGGCGGTACTGGGCGGAGAATCGGTGGTCGATCTGGCCCAATCCGTGTGCGGGGATGCCCTGGCCCGGTGGCGCCGGGGGGAGTTGGACTACCGCACCGATGGCGAGCTGAAGGGCTGGCTCTTCAACGCCGCGGACCTCAAGCTGCGGTCGCGCTACCGGCGCTATACGGCCGTGCAGCGCGATCGGGCGCGGGAGGGGACCGTCGGCGCGGTCGCGGGGAACGCGGCCACGCCCAGCGAGGACGCCGTGGCCTCAGAGCAACGGGAGCGAGTGCACCGCGCCCTCGCGGATTTGGACGAGCGCACCGCTGATATGGTGGTCGCGTTCCACTTCGATGGCGCGAGCCACCGCGTGCTGGCGGAGCGTTTCGGCGTCACCGAAAGCCACTCCCGGACCCTGGTCGCCCGCGGACTGGCACGGCTCGGGAGCGTGCTCAGCGCGGGCGAAAGCCCCCTCAGTTGAACGTCACTGCGGTGGCGTTGGTGAAGTTGCTGGACGGCACAGGCACGTTGTCCCGGAACCACACTTGGAAGCGCCAGGTCTCGCCGACCTGCGCGGGCACCGTGTTGTTCGGCTGGGCAATCGCGAGGGGATCGAGGGTGAAGGAGAAGAACCCGTCGTTGGCGCTGAACTGAAGGTCGTTGTTGTAGCGTCCGATGGCCCCGCCGAGGCACAGGTTGCCGTTGCTGCCTCCCGGATTCATGGCAAAGCCAGCGCTGCGGGACGCGAGCAGCATGCCGGTGGAGGCCACGGGCAGGTCCTGGGCCACCATACGCAGGGACAGGTCGGAGAGGGACGTGCTGCCCACGGCGTTGAGGGTCGCTGGCCGGCCGCTGGAGTTCGTTACGGCGGGGCCGCACTCCGACGTCCCGATGGGCGCGGTGGGGACGGGGGAGAAGTAGTAGGCCGTGAGGCTGTCGATGATTTCTTCGATCGTGCCGGTGGCGACGTCGTAGCGGTAGATCGCTGTCGCCGCGGTGAACGCTATGTTGCCATCGCTCAGGGGGTAGACCCCTCGAACGCCGCCGCCGAGGGGCAGGGAGCTCGTGTCGTAGTAGGCGAGCTGGTTGCCGGAGCCGTCGTACTCGTAGATCCCGACGGGGACGGTCCCACCGCCCGCGAGAACGTGGCCGTTCGGGGCCACGACAAGGGACTCTGGCTGGTCGATCCCCGTGACGCCGTTCGAGGAATGAAAGACCCCGATGATGGCCCCCGTGGCGGGGTTCACGCGCAGGATCTCCGCGCTATCGCGATTGGCCACCAGCAACTCGCTGCCGTGGGCGGTCACGCCATTGATGAGTCCGGG
>CAJXRJ010000019.1 GCA_913058555.1 uncultured bacterium | reverse complement strand
ACGAGATCATGCCTAGTCTCGTGGGCTCGGAGATGTGTATAAGAGACAGCCCCTCGGGAACGCTCAAAAACATCACCGTGTCTGGCGTGATCGAAAAGGGTGACGCAGATAAATTAGAAAGCCTCATGGCCTCCGCAGGTTATCCGGGGGTGCGCATCGTCTTTAACAGTCCGGGGGGTAATTTCCTCGAAGGGATCAAGATGGGCGAGATGCTGCAATATAATTTGTCCTCCCAAGATCCCAGCCTCGCCGGGGTCTATGTACTGAAAGGACAAAGTTGTTTGTCCGCCTGCGCTTTGGCTTTTTCGCTCGCGGCGGCAACGCGGGATGTGGGGGCTTATAACTACGACAGCCGTTTTATCGAAGACGGGGCCGAGCTGGGCTTTCATATGGGGGCCTTGCCCGAGGATCAGGCCGCGCAAACCGCAAATGTCAAAACAATCATGAACCTGACCTATAGCGTCGTGGCGGTCTATACCAAGCTGATCAAGGGCAATATTAACCCGCCCCTGCTGCTTGAAAAAGCGTTGGCACATCGTGAGGCAGACAGTTTCTTTTATCTTCGCGGGGCGCAGCGCAGTCTTAGTATGGGGTTCACCCCGGTATCTCGTTCGATCCTGTCGGCACCGGTTTACAGCTATGCGATGGATATGCGCACAGTAGATGCAGTTTGCCGGACCTTGATCATGTCAACACGGCTGCCAAAAACGCTTGTGACCTATAGCTATCTGTTCATCAACGGCGATGGGCCGACGGGCCGTGAAATCAGCCTTGATGAAATGATAGAATTGCGCGGCTCACGGACGATCGCGGGGTTCATGGCATCGGGGGAAAGCTGCTATGTGGCGCAGCGCCCTGATAAAACCGTTTTGATCAGCGTCGCAGACAGCAGCCAGAAAAGAGATTGCAAAGGCACAAAAGTAGATGAGTTTAACAATCAGGCATGGTGCGCTACCGACCGCGAGCCCGCGGGGTTGATCACCATAGGATTGCTGGCAGATAGTTTGATGTGCAATTCCGGCGAATTACAAACCAAGTTTGTAACATGGGAATCAGACTTTAGCACGGGGTATGACGATGATCCGTTTGACGATCTGTCAAACTGGCAGCGTACGATTGTGACGGATGTGAACATGCGGCGCAGCCCCAGCCTCAAGGCAGAGGTGGTTACCGGCCTGCCCGCTGGCGCAGAGGTCAAGGTGGCAGGGTGCCAGTTGGTCGATGACGGTCAGGGCGTGTGGTACCGCATCCGCCACAGCACAGGGTCCGGCTGGATCAGCGCGCGGTTCGCAACTGAATTCAACGCGGAAATGCGCCCCTTTACCGGCCCATAACCCACGCCGCCGGTCATTCGATGATATAGCCACGCGCCTGAAACTGGATGTCGCTGCCCAAGGGGGCGACGATGCCGTCCTCGACCCCGCCACGATTCACGGGGTCGGACCTCCCCCCCCTAGCAGGCCGTTGAACAAGTCGGCCATTCAGAATGTCGTCCATCGGACGCCTCGCAAGGCGCACAGATCGAGGAATAGCGAGTTATTTGGAGGGTCTGGGCAACGCCGCGAGGCGTTCGAGGGGCGGTTTTCTGGATAGTTGAATTGTTCAACGGCCTGCTAGAACCACATGCGCTTCAGATCGGCTGAGCGCCTGGAGGCTGCCAGTTGGCCGCGGTGCATGTACCAGTGATCGGATAAGAATTGGAAGCAGAGCCTGTAGGTCCCGAAGGTCTCCGCGTGGCCGTCGGGGGAGCGGGCGCTTGCGAGGTCCAAGTCGTCCTCACTCAATGCACCCAGGGCGGCGAGGGTCCTCTCTCGCATCTCGCGGCACTTTGCCAAGACGTCTTGAAAGGGGGGGTAGTCCTCAAGCCGCTCGCTTACCCCATCGCCATCGAAGATGGGCTCCCAATCGGCAAGCGGGTTGGCCTCGCCGCGCGCAAAACGCTCGAGGACCAATCCCTCGATGTACGCCAGGTGCCCCAGCACCCACAAGGTGTGTCCACCGCCGTTAGATGTGGGCGCCACCAAACAGAATGGCTCCATGTCCTCGACACGAGCGAGCACCCTATCGCGGCTCTTGACCAGGTTGTCTCGGATGAGGTCGATGGACTGCATGGGGTCCCACAGCGGCGAATTTCTCCCCCACCGCGGATGAGCTCGCCATGGGCTGCACAGCCGCGTGGGAACCATCACGGCCGTGAAGAATCCCCTGGGGTGATACTGCGTTGGATACTAATCCGAAGTGCCGGCGATGGCGATCACTCCCCAGCAACCGACCCAAGGTTCGATGGTCCGAGAGAGAGACCGGGCGGTCTGGAACATGGCGGCTTCCGGCAGCGTCCCATCCTCGCCCTCCCGGCCTGAGGGAAGGTGAGCCTGGGGAATGCTGGTGCCAGATGGGCCCGGAAGTGCCTCCTCCGTAGGCGTTTGGGCGGGATTGGATCTCCCCCAACCAGATCCAACAGAATCGATACCCTGGAGTCTAGGCGGTTCATTCCCGTCCGCCTGTGCCTCGCAGCCCTTCACCAACTGTTGACATGAATCACGCCGCTCGCTGGCTCCTTCCGCTCGTTACCTGCTCCATCGCGCCTTCGGCCATGGCCGCCCAGTCGCTCTTCGAAGGGCCCGTGGACCGCACCGGGTCACGGCGCGCCACGGAGGCCGTGGCACCCGCTGATTTGAACGGAGACGGTAGGCCGGACCTTGTGCTCATCAACGGCCCATTGGGTGGTGTGAAAGTGGCCCTCAACAACGGGGGCACGGGCGTGGCCCCTGATGTGGACGTCGTCTTCGGGCTCGATATGCCCATTGCGTGGGCGGCCGGAGACTTCTTCCAGACGGGTCGGGAGAGCGTCGCCGTCCTCCTCAGGAGCTTCCAAGGATTTGAGGTCTACCTCGTCGAAATGACAGGGGCGGGGCCGCCCACGGCCCGGCTCCTCTTCTCTGGCATCCCCCAGGGGCAAGCGCTCCATTCAGGCGATTTCAACGGAGACGGCCTCCTCGACTTAGTGGTTCAACGGGGTGGAGCAACGTACGCGTACCTCAACATGGGTAGCGCCTTCTCCGTCACTCCTCAACTCGTCATCGATGAGTCCCCGCGTCAGGCCCATGTCGCGGATGTGGATGCCGACGGCATCGACGACTTCGTCCTGCAGATGGGTTTTCCTGTGCGCGAATGGGTGGTCGCCCGGGGAACCAATACCGGTGACTTCCTTGCTCCCACCCCGTTCCTTCCGACGCCCCTGGCCACCGTAGAGTTCATCGGATTCGGGGACGTGGATGGCGACGGTGATGAGGACGTTTTCGTGGGCCCTAGCTTCACACTCACGTCCCTGTCCGTACTGGAGTCCCTGGGCGGACTTTCCTATGGAGCACGCTTCACCTTTCCGGCGCAGGACTTCTTGTCGCTCTCACAGAAGGGGATCGCATTAGATGATGTCGACGGGGACGGGATGGACGACCTCATCTACGGGACGACGGGCTCGAGCACGTTCGTCCCGGACGCTGTCTGGCGCAGGTCTCTCGGCGGCCTCGCCTTTGCCGGCACCGAATTGCTCCTGCGGGACCACGGGTTCGAGTCGTTGCAGTTCGTCGACCTGACCGGGGATGGAGTACCCGAGGGCCTCACGGGTGACCGTGGTCCGAGCGTGTACACACCCACCGGCAGCGCCCCTGATCCCCGTCTTGTGCGGGCCGGGTGGTTCGTGCCGCTCGCCTTTCCGCGGGTCGATACCAAGGTGACCGATCTCGATCGCGACGGGGACCTCGATATGGTGTTCCCCAAACCCGCCTTCGGCCCCGGCGGCGAAGCCATGTGGATTGAGAACTTAGGCGACGACTGCTTCGCTCAGCCCACGGGGATCTCGCCCTTCTCGACCGAGGTCAAGCTGCTGGACGTGGGCGACGCGAATGGCGATGGTTGGGACGACCTGCTCTTCTTCACGGCGCAGACGGGGCTCCTGGCCGCTCAGATTCGGTACGGCGGACCTGGGCTCCAGTTGGATCCACTCGAGCTCGTCCTGGATGCAGGGACCTCGGTGCTGAATGCGACGTTCAACGACTTCGACGCAGATGGCGACCTGGATGTCCTTGCCGCTGTGGGGACCTCCTTCGATCGTCGCGCGATTGCGATCCGCAATACTCCCGGAGGGTTCGTTTCGCTGGGGGAAGTGATTCGAGGGCGCACGCTGGTGTTCTTCGACGCGAATGGCGATTCCGCGCTGGACGCGGCGAGCTTCGATCAAGGGGTGGAGATCACCTTCAACGCCGGATCCGCTGGCTTCACGCCACCGGCGCCCCTCATCGCGTTGGCGCTGCCTGACGCGACGCCGGTGGCGTTTGATGTGGACAGCGACGGCGACAACGACCTGTTTGCCAGGGACGCGTCCATTTGGCACTGGTCGGAGAACAATGGGCTCGGACAGTTCGGGCCCTTCACAAGCCTGGGCCTGCCCGCCCTCGCTGGGAACTCGGGGCTGCACGGCGCCGACATCAACGGTGATGGGCTCATGGACCTGATCCTCAACAACGGGTACGTGCAGAACAGGGTGGGGATCGATGTGCGTTTGGCCAGCTCGCCCGGGACGTTTGGGAATCCCATCGAGATCTACGCCAGCCCGGCCAGCGCTGTGGTCTTGACTGGCGTGCAGGACCTCGACGCGGACGGCGACTCGGACGTCATTGTGGCGGGGATCAACGCGGTCTTCACGTTGCGGAGTACCCAAGCGGAAGAGGCCGGCGCCTCCTCCCCCTTGTGCCCCGCAGGCGAGCCGAATTCTGCGGGACTCGGTAGCACCGTTCGAGCGCTTGGATCGAACAGCATCGCGGCGGGAGGATTCGAATTGCTCGCGTCGAAGCTACCACCGAACCGATTCGGCATCTTCGTGGGAGCGAGGAGCCTCACGCCGCCCGTTCCCGTGGTCGGCTCGGCGGGCGCGATCTGCCTTGGGGGCCCCATCGGGCGCTACGACGACCCGACCCAAGTCCTGTCGAGCGGCCCGTCCGGCAACTTCAGCCTGAGCCTCAACCCTAATGCTCTCGAGACGCCTTTCGGCCCTGTCGCGGCGGCACCAGGCTCCACCTGGGGGTTCCAAGCATGGCACCGCGACACAAGCCCCCAGGGCTCAACGAGCAACTTCTCCGGCGCCGTGGCCATCACGTTCATGCCTTAGAAGTCGGTGGCAAGGGACGCGTTCCTTGACCGTGCCAGCGAGTTCACCATCCGGGGCACGGGCCCCCGGCTCCATAGCTCGGGGTCGCACCAGCCCCCCCAACACCAAAACTCGCCGGCTGGATCTCTCTTTCCCCTCGGCGCTTTGAACCGGCTCGGTCGTTTGAGGAACGACAGGCCGCGGTCATTTCAGAATCAACGAGCGTAGATCCCCTGGCTTGCAAGGACGCGGCGGATGGCGGCAGCCTGGCGCTCCACGAGCTGTAGGTCGATTAGCTCGGTGGTGATGTTGACGTTGGCCCTTTCGAGATATCCCTGGCGGATGGAGCCTGCGCCATGGACTCCCGGCAGGCGGGCCAGCGCCGGCCCCGACTCCGCGGTTGGCGCGAGATGATGGGGGCCCAGGGGCTTGAGGCCTGCGGCGCTCGCGAAGATGCTGAGTCGAATGCTTCCGATGGCCTGGAGGTTGTTGCCTTCTTGAATGCAAAAGACCTGTCCATCGTTGGAGATCGAGATCCCCATCGAATCGGCCGGGATAGTGACATCGGAGGTGAGCAGGTATCCCTCCTGGGTAACGATCCGCCCGTTGTAGTCCTGGCGGAAGCTTCCGTTGCGCGTGTAGCGAAGGGAGCCATCCGGCACACTGACCTCAAAGAAGCCTCGCCCCTCGATACCAAAATCTAATTCGTTGCCAGTGAGCCCCAAGACACCTTGGGTCATCACGAGCTGGGTCCCGACGGCGACTGGCGTCTGGAGCTCGCTCCCCACGTCGATCTCGGTCGCCAAGGAAACGACGCGCCGCTTGTAGCCTGGCACGTTGAGGTTGGTGATGTTCTCGCAGTGCGCGGCGTGCTCCTTCGCGAGGGCGAGGAGGGACCGCTCGAGGACCTTGATCGCGCCGGTGTCGCTGGCGTACGCCGCTGGGGCCCTCTGGCGCGAGTGGGATGCCTCCAGGGATGAGACCTCGCTCGTCCCGCCCATGGCTGCTTGAAGCTCGTCCATGCGAGCGCTGAGGTTCGCAAGCTTGGCGGTCCACTCCAGAGCGTCCAGCGACTGGGTGGCTAGGCCTACGTCCGAGGAGGGCACCTGGGACGACGCAGTCGCCCTTGCTGCGAGGAGGGCCCGAACTCCGTCGATCTCCCGCATGAGCTCGGCTTGGCCGTACTCGATTTGCTCTCGCCAGGCTTTGTCAGGGTCTTCGGCTGGTCCCTTGGGAACGCTCTGGCAAGCCGTCACGAGGAGCAGGACAAGGGTCGACAGGGCGTGCTGATTCATGGGGCGATCCGTGGTGCGCAGGTGGGGCCAATTGCCCCCGGCTTGCCTTCATATCGGTAGGCAAGCTGGACCCCTGAACCCCTCCATGCAGGGAACGGTTCCGACCTGGCCTCGCTCTTTGGGTTCGCTCTTTCCCTAGCCGTTCCGGCACAGTGGGTTGGGGGGGGGAATCCTCCCCGTGCAGGGCCCCGACTGACCACGCCAGGCAAAGGGCACGCCCCCACCGACACTTACGGGGATGCGTGCCCATTCTTCGAAGTCACCTTGGGAGTGGTTCGGACCTGGCTCCCATGGATGGGTTCGCTCGTTCACAGGCCGTTGCGGCATGGTGGGTTGGCGCGGCTAGTGAGTAAGTGAGCCCATCGAAGGGGGCCAGGCCGTTTGGCGAAAACGACTACGGATCAGTGCCGCCCCGTGGAGATTGCAGCGAGGCATACTCTCGAACATGTCTCGCAAACTCGCTCGTGTCAGCTGGTTGGCCGTCGCTGCCCTAGGCGCCTTGGGCGCCGTCTTATGGGCGGACGCCAGGCGCCCGCTCTCTTGCCCACCCGGCACTCCACGCCCGTGGGCGATGCCGGCGTTCGAAGAGCGCACTCAGCCAGGTTCACCCGAGCCGTGGCCTGACCTCCGGCGACTGCCGCCGGCCCCATTCGTAGCGGAGATTGGCGACACTAACCTGAGCGTGAATCACTCGGTCCATGCGCCTGAGCCGAGTTCGCAGTGGGGCCTTGATGAGCTCATTGTCGCGGACTCCCCTTCGAGCGCCCGCCTCGCCGGATCACCCAAAGTGCAGGTCAAGCTCGACGCGTGGCGAGCGGGCGATGATGCCTGGCTGGACCCGGACTCCGGCACCCCCCTCGCGAAACCGTCCTTCCGCGAAATCTCATCTGGGCGCCCTGGATCGTTGACCTTCCGCTTGTCCGCTGCTGGTTTGTCCGATCCGGGTGAAGTTCCGTTTGGCCATGTGCCAGGTCAGTTCAGGTTCGGCCAGGTGTCGATCTTCGACCGGCAGACCGGCGTCGAGTTGAGCGGCGTGGTGACGCGACGGGACCTCGAAGGCCACGGCCTGTGGGTCCAGGTGCAATGTGAGGTTCATCACCGCTGTGACTTGCTGCTCGAGGTTCGTGTGTACGACCAGCCCGGGAAGAGCGTCTTCCTTGCGATGAAGCCCGGCGCCGAGGTCGACATTCTCGACCGGGCGAGACTTTCATTCGTGCATTCGGCGCCATGGCCGATCGTCTCGACGGGAATGCAGAAGCGAGGGACCAGCAACAGCATCCTCCGCACGGTCGAGGCCGGTCCATCGGCGCCGCCGTGGACGGGTAGTGTGGCCGCCATCGTCGTCTGGCCCCATGCGGCGCGTGAACGGCTCCTCTTGCGGCCCGCAGGCGCGCCGGCCTGGCCGCATTTCGACGCAGAATCCGAGCTCACGGTTTTGAGAGGTCAGTCGGCGATCAATGAACGCCTCGAAGCCCGGATGTTTGAGCGCGCGTCACGGCTCCAGTTCCAGCTAGCCAGGCCTTCGACGCTTCCGGAGGTCGAAGATCTGCTCGACGTTCCCCTCGGTCGCGTGACGCCGTCCTCTCGGCGGCGAATCAGCTCGATCCTCCGTGGCGCGCTCCAAATGCAAGTCGACGAGTCACTCGGCCCCATCATCGGCGAATCCGTCGAGAACGCGACGCCAAGATCACTGCTCCAAGTGGCACGCCGCGACCTGGACGCCCGCTCCGACATCGAGTTCGACCCGGCCAACTTCACCCTGACGGAGGAGCCCACGAAATGGTTCTCGAAGCTCTCGCGCCAGATCGAGATCTGGCTGCAGTAGTGGGGCATCCCCCGGTTGGCATGGGGCCGTCCGGATCCGGAATCGATCGTGACCAGCGGATCACTCCCGGCAATGACACTTCTGCCGCTCACCGGACGAACCAAGCCTCGCTAGATGCGACTAACAAGACGCAATCGCCGTCTGCCTCTTGGCGCCCGCCGCCGCCGGCCGAACCGTTCTTTTCGAAGACTCGTTCGACTCGGGGCTCCAAGACTGGACCCCGACGGCGGCAGATTCCGGCGTGAGCATTTGGCACTGGGTTAGCCCCACAGACGCCTTTGGGCTCCTGGCACCTACGTCCCCGGGAGGCGGCGGTGCAGCACGCATGGGCGACATGGACTGCACCTTCAACTCGATCGGCGCGAACATGGACCGATCCCTCGAGCTTGCGCACCCCGTGTACATCCCGCCGAAAACGGACATGCCAGAACTGGCGTTCACTGGCTACGCAGACACCCAATTCTGCTTCCATTGGGACCTCCATCATGGAAGCGTAAGGGGTTGGCCTTCCTGATTGTGCCCGTGCCGGGTAGAGGCTTGGTCGCCCCTGGCACTTAGGGCGAAATCGCGGCCTCAGTGGGCCTGCTTGTGCCCGGCGCGGGCGTAAGTGCCTGCGAGTCAAACGCCTCCTTGCACCCCGAGCACAATCTATGACGCCAGTTTCGAAGCGTAACGAGGACCACTACTCGACCGCGACGATGCTTGGCAGCGCCGAACGCGAACCGGTACCGCCTGAACATTGGATGAACCCAGAATGACCGACGACGCCATGCTCCTGAGCGAACTCCTCGCGACCGAAGACCTGGAGGAAGCCCAACGCCAAGTCGACTCATGGACGGGCCGGGAGTCCCTGCGAGAGGCGCTCATTCGAGAGTTCCACCGGGTTGTGGAGTACGACGATGCCTCGGAGTGGTGCCGCGCGGTCCGACTGTGCGAGCTGCTCGCCCTGGTCGGATGGGAGCCATCGGAGCGAGTCGATGCCTTCGCGAGGTTCAACGGAGACTGCTGGCAAACAGGCTTCTACACGGACCGGAACGAGCCGCGGTACCGGCATGGGCGCTGGACCAAGCGCAAGGCCGGTTGGGCCCTGTTCAACCCCGAATATCATTTCAGCCCCGACAGGCCAGAGTTCCCGGCCCGGGATTGGAAACAACACGACCGCAGGAAGTACGCACCCGTCGACGTCGATCAACTTCCGACGCAACGGAACTACCTGCGCCGCATGCCATTCAGCGTTTCAGTGGTAGGCCGAAATGAGCCCGACCTTGCCAGGGCATCGGACCTTAGACGGGAGCTCGCTACGCACCTCACCGACGCGATGGTTCGCCACGCGTACGGCGACGCCGTCGAGCACTTCTATATCACCCTACACCAAGGCACCGAGCCCTTCCTGACGCTGTCCATTGGGGCCTTTCGGCCCAAAGAGAGAGCGTTCTCCTGCGATCTAGACGTCCCTCCCGGCTTCTCATCCCTCGCCCTCAAAGCCCAGAAGGCCTTCTTTCGCGACGCATTCACCGGCGCCATCGCCGCTCTTCGCACCAAGCTCGATGACAAAAAGATCACCTTCAACATCGATGCCTTCACGGGTGATGTTGGAAAGGCCTTCGACGCCTGGGGGCTCCACGAGTCCACGGACTAGCGATACAGGTCCGTAGATATTCCAGCCACTCCACGGACAACTGGCTGGAGAAGACCAAACAACTCCAGCTCTGACGCGCGACTGCGCTTGGCGAAACGACTACGGATCAGTTCCCCCATCGACTCACTCCCAGCTCCGCTATGCACCAAGCGAAGCAGTACCCCGTGCGGCGCGCGCCTCAGGCTCTCCCTCGCCAAAGGCTCCCGCCGAACAAGCTAACCATGATCACGATCGTCCCGATCGTGTCCTTCGGATCGCCTCAGCAACCGGAAGTGGCCTTCAGCCAGATTCCAGTGCCAATCGCGGCCGGAATGAGGATCCATACGAGCGTCTTCATGATGGACCAAGGTACGTGGTCGCCAGCAGATTGTGACCGCATATCCGCAACGATCGCTTTCCCGTGGCGACTCCTCTGCGCCGCGATTCCGCCGCCCCCCTCTGACGGCGCCTCATGGTCCCGAGGCTGCTTCGGCATGGTCACGGTGGGGTCATCAGGGTGACCGTCGGCCTGGGCAGTCCCGTTCCGTCGTCGTTTCGCCATTCCTCAGACGACACAGCCTGGGCGGGCACCGAGAGCTTCAGCCGTGAGGGGCGACGAGGGCCATCAGCTCGGGCATGCTCTCGATCGCGCCGCACTGATCGATATCCCCTGGGAGACGAGTGTCACCTTCATTCAAGACCCAGAGCACACGGATACGTCCAGAGCACGCAGTCCTCTGCCAAAACGCGCAGCAGCTACTCGAACTGGATAGCGAGCGCGTCCGTGAAGTTGCTTGAGGCGCCACCTTGGGAGTTCACGTCCCGGAACCACGCCTGGAAGTACCAGGTGTCACCAGGAAAGGCGGCAGTCATGCCTGAACTATCCCTGAGCGATGGAGGGTTGACGATGACATCGAATGACCCGAACGGACCGGAGGACAAGACTTGGCCCGGGCCGGTGTATCGACCGATGGAACCGGCGAGGCAAAGGAGGCCTCCGGAGCCAGGGACGGCCACGGGCAACTGTGACGTGCGGGACCCAACGAAGAACCCAAACTGATGGTGAGGGAGCTTCGCCGCCCGGAGCGTCAGGTCCGGGGCGCTTGCCCCGGGGGCCCCAAAGGCCCGCGCGCTTGCGGAGAGACCGCTGGAGTTGAGCGCGGCGGGGCTGCATACGGTCTCGCCAGGCGAAGGGATGGCCTCATTCACCAGCACGCCCAGTCGGGAGGGGTAGTCGCTGCGGTAGAAGATGTCTTGGTCTCCGTCCCCATCCACGTCGGCCATCACGGGAAGGATCAGGGTTGCGAACGCGAGCCGTTTTGACATAGCGATAGGGGGCGAGAACTCAAGAGCGCTACAGGGGGCCTGCGGGAGCGAGCGGGGACGACGCGTTCCTTGAGCCCACGGGGAGAGCTCTGATGCACCCGCCCTCGCAGGTGCGCCTTCCCCATCAGTGGTTCAGACACAGAGGACTCCATGATGCCCCAAACCACCGTTCTCCGCAGGAGGCGCCGCAGACGGACCCCGAGACCGAATCCATCGGACTCGTCTGTCCCGCACCCCTCCGCGCCTTCACTTGCCACCTTCGGTGCTCCGACGCCTGTGGGCGCGGCGGGGCCGTTCATTGACCTAAGTGGCGCCTAGGCTCGACCCATGGCCAGCCCATAAACCGCCGTGGCTTCGACCGAAAGCCGTGCATCCTGATCAGCGATCGGCTCCACGGCACGGGCCGCCGCAAGCTCCCGGTACTTGGCCTCCACGACGCCCGCTCGCGACGGGTCAGCGAGTAGTCCGTTCCCATTGAGCATCGCCCGCACATCAACCCATCGCGGATCTGACGCGGCCCGCGTCGCCTCCCCCATCGCCCGAAGAAGGGACCATTCGCCAACCGCCATGACATCAAATCCAAGGGCCACGGCTCTCGGTTCCAGCCACCCGTCCACGCCCCTGACTCGCTGCAAGTAAGGAGAGAACACGGCCATCAGCTCCACTCCGTGGCCCTTCGCATGCGCAAAGTCCAGGAATGCCAGAGCGTCCCCCAGGTCCTGGCAGGACGGCCCCCAAAGATCGGGCGACCCCATTGCTTCGAATGAGGATCGAAGCGCGGGCGGAAGACGCTCTCCATAGTAGGCGTCAACGACGACTTCCCAAGGGGCTCGGTCGGGGCCACGGTACGCTCCGGCCTGAACGTCCAACGAAACGAGCACGTAGCCGTTGATGAGCACGGATTCCATGGTGGAGAGTTTGTTCTACGTTGGCGAGACGCTCGCCTCCCGGGGCACGAGGGTACCGCACGATGAACGAAAGAGAGATACGCGCAACTTTCGATGACACGACGATTCGGGTCTACCAAGCTTACTCCCCCCACATCGCACTCCCCGCCCTGGACGCCGGCACCTTCGTGTCACCATTCAAGATGTCGCGCATGACGTGGATCAAGCCGTCCTTCTGCTGGATGATGTACCGCTGCGGCTACGGCATGAAGCCGGGCCAAGAAATGGTCTTAGGCATCGATATCACCCGCGAGGGATTCGATTGGGCCCTCAGGAGGGCCGCCCTGTCCACCTTCACACCGAGCGTTCACGGGAATCACGAGGAGTGGAAGAAGTCGCTAGCGTCTGCGCCCGTGCGGGTCCAATGGGACCCTGAGCGGAACGCCAATCTCGAGAAGATCGATGGCGTGCGCTCCATCCAAATGGGACTCTCAGCGGATGCCGTAGCGCTGTACGTCCATGAGTGGATCACCAACATCGAGGACATCACGCCCCTGGCCCATTCGCTCCACGACCCTGGGTCACGGTCGAAGCGGATCTTCGACCTCCCCACTGCCGCCGAGCGCCGCTATCCCATCGGCCCGATCCCATCGATCCGACTTGGGGAACTTGAGGGATGAGCCCCGTCACCTGCGTGGCGCTCCGAGAGCCCGAGCGCTGCGACCCACAGAGACCGCGATCCGCCCCCCCCATCAGCTCCTGTGTGATTTCCAAGGCCGACTCCGGCGAGTTGTCATCGCGAAAACTGGCTCCAACCCCAATGGGGCACTGGGCCAGGGTCTCCCTCTCGTCCCCAACATGCTCGAGGCCTGGTCTTGGTCCGACTGGCCGTCGCCGAACCACGGAGCATGCTAAGAACGGAACCGCTTGGTGTCCGTTCCCCTGCACGACCCGTGCGCAGCGTCTCATCACCGTTGCCTCCGATCGTTGGAAGACGGCGCCCTGCGATGCGGGCCTTTGCCGCCGGGCTGCTGGAATCGGAGAGCGTACGCCAGCAGAAGGATCAACTTCGCCGGAGCTGCGGGGAAGTCCCAAGGCGTTGCCGCGTAGAACATGACCTCCCGGATTCCCCTTCGATGCTTCATCGCAGCGGCTCCGCGTGCCACGAACCCACTCCATGCCTGTCGGATCCTCCTTCCTACGGAGCTACTCCACGGCCCAGTGGCGACTGCTGACCTTTAGATCCCCGCAGATCGCCTCGGAGGATCGCGTGTGGTTTCTGGTGTGCGCCCTCGCGATCACGTGGGTGACTGGTATCGGACGCTACTGGGACCACGGATCCGCCGATCTTTGGCAGTACGCGGGGTTGGGGTCAGTCGCCTATGCCTTCGGGTTGGCCTCGCTGCTTTGGTCCGTGGGATGGCCGCTCAGGCCCAAGGGTTGGAGTTATGCGAACGTGCTGCTGTTCGTCTGCATGACGTCCCCCCCAGCGCTTCTTTATGCGACGCCGGTGGAGCGCGTCACAACGCGGGAAGTTGCGATGTCGCTCAACGTGTTCTTTCTGGCCGTCGTGGGCACCTGGCGCATCGCGCTTCTCCTTCACTTCATGGTGAAGAGGGCCGACCTTGGCTTGGGAGTGGGCGCGACCGCCGCGCTGGTGCCCCTGGTGGTTACCACGTTCGCCCTCAATGCAATCACCCCGGACTTCGCCATCTTTGCGGCGCCCCACGACCCCGCTTACGGCATCGTGTTCGCCCTTTCCTACCTGGCGCTCTTCCTCAGTATTCCCCTTCTGCTGACGTATCTCATGGCCTTCGAGAAGCGCAGGAAGGCAAGGAGGCGCATCACGTCCACCCACATGCTTTGACGTCCGGTCGCATCCGCCGGCGTAGATCCTCGCCCATGGCGCTGCCCCTCGGCGGGCGTTCCGGGCCAGAGGCTCCGACCAAACACCTGGGCCTGAATCGGGAACGCTCTGCTCGTCGATCCCCATTTGGCCTACGAAGTTGATCGGAATCAGTACCCTCAGGAGTTGTCTCCCGATCACCAGTCCGAAGCGTGCCCGCGGCGCACAACGCCCAGCCACTCGCTAGCCCATGCTCGCATGCACAGCCGCCCTCCTAGTGGGCACCACCGCTACGGCGCCCCTGAGCGATCTTTTTGTGGACGCCACGGCCGACTGCTCCATCGGAACGGGCTCTGCAGCACTCCCCTTCTGCACGATTAGCGAGGCGTTGATGGTCGCTGTAGACGGCGACGTCATCCGCATCGCGTCAGGTACCTATCCCGAAGAACTCAGCGTCACCCATGATGTTCAGCTGGTGCCCATGGGCGCTTCTGGCATCGTAGCTGTGGATGGTGAATCGTCCCGTAGAAACCTCACGGTGGAAGCTGGAGCCACAGCAGACGTGAGCGGCTTTGTGTTCAGGAATGGAAACGGCGGTGAAGGCAATGTGGTCAACCGCGGCGCCCTCATCCTCCGGAATTCCTCCATCGGGAGCTCAGATACGAGTGGCTGCTGCAGCCGATCGGTGATCCTCAACGAACCCGGCTCCCAGGGCCTCACCCTTGATCATTGCAACGTCACAGGCAACCACATCAACGGCAGTTCAGCTTCGCTCATCCGCAGCTACAGTGCCGGGGGCCTGACGATTCGATACAGCTCGATCACGAACAACTACGTCTACGTGGGGCCGACCATCAGGGCAGGGTTTGGGCCGGTGGTCATCGAGGGTTGCTATTTCCAGTCGTCGTGGCCCCAAGCTGATGCCGTGATCGTGGCGAGGGACGCGGACCTGATTCTGCGAAACACCACCATCACCGGCACGAGAACGGCCGCCCTCCGGGTCAGAGGCGATGTTGGCTATCAACTGATCGAGAACTCGACGCTCACCAATGTAGGTCCGTTAGTGGCCACATCGATCCTCGTGGCTGGCACGACCGTCCCTCGTGTCCGGGCGTCAGCGCTCGGCGCCGGAACCCCATCGGACAACTCAGTGAGCGTAAGCGGAGCGTTCCATTCCCTTGGCTACAACGTCATCGCAAGGGCGGGACCTACGAGCTCCGGTTTCGTGGACGGGGTCATGGGCGATCAAGTGGGTTCGATTAGCCAGCCCCTGGACCTCATGCTCGAAGCAGCCACCAACAATGGAGGGCCGACGCGATCGCGCATGCCACTGCCCGGGTCGCCCGTCATCGATGGTGGTCACCCGACGGACTTTCCAAGCAACGACCAGAATGGCTTCCCCAGGGTCGCCGGCGGCTCGGACGCGGGTGCATCTGAGCTTCCCCTGGGGCAGATGGTGGTTTGCCCGGCAGCAGCCAACTCAACCGGTTCCATCGCCCGGATGCGCATCTCGGGATCTGACGACGTGAGCCGCAACGCCATCGAACTCATGGTCGATCGTGTTCCACCGGGCATGACAGGCCTATTCCTCGCAGCCAACGCCGAAGGCTTCGTGCCCTTCGCCGGAGGCAGCTCCGGCAGCCTCTGCCTCGGAGGTCCCATCGGCCGATTCGTAGGACCGGGCCAAGTGCAGTCGTCCGGTTCCGACGGGCTCCTTCAACTGCGTGTCGACATGACAGCGATCCCCCAAGGCGTAGGCACGGTTGCTGCCATGGCGGGCCAGTACTGGGTCTTCCAGAGCTGGTTCAGGGATGCGCTCTCCGGCGCCGCGACATCAAACTTCAGCACGGCCAAGGGAATCCTCTTCTAGCTCCCATGGGCCAGCCAGGAGCGAGCTGTGGGCTCCCTGTGCCGGCGCCACTCCTCTACTGCGAGCCCCGCCTGATGCGTACGGTCACTTGGCCCCGCCGGCCATGGGAATGCGCCTGCCAAGCCGGAACGGACTCACCCTGGCATTCCCCCGACCCGGACTGCTCTGCCAGGCGCCGGTGAACGAGCCGCCGCGCCATCCGAACTTGTTGAGGTTCACGAAGTCCCTTTTCGCGAGGCTGATCGCCTCCGCGACCCCGCCTTCGCCTCGGAAGTTGGTGATGAGGAATGTAGGTCCGTTGCGGCTGAGCTTGCACGAGGTCGGGTGGCAGTTCCAAAAGTTGTAGAGCTCGCCTTCGACGTTGCCGTGGGGGATTTCCAAGGCCTCGTTCACTTCGCCGAACCATCGCTGGAGGACCGTTCCTGCGCGATAGTGTGTGCCAGCCTCTTCGGACACGAGCCAAGCGCTGACGAGGTAGTCCTCGTCTGGCTTGAAGTCGTACTGGCGGGTCCGTTGGTTCCATGGCCGCGTGCTGCGGGTCTGGATCAGCGCGACCACCGAGTGTCCGATCTCCATCGTTGCGCGCGTCGCCTCGAGTTCCGCCGCCCAACTCCGGCGGTCGAGCGCCTTTGTTCCAAACTTATCCCCCGGCACCTCGAAGGAAACCCCGCAGGGGGTGTCGAGCAGGGCCGGATCGGTGACGAGAGCTTCTTGGATGGGCATGATTCGAGCCGTTGAGGGGCCGTGGGGATGCTGGGCAGGGACAGCGGAAAGGGGCACCGCGCCATCGGGGCTGGGGTGCGATGGAAATGGCGGAGCGGAGACCGCAGTGCCCCATGGAATCCCGAGGAATCTTGCGCTCCGCTCCGGATGGGCTGCCCTGGGGGACCGGGCGTCGGTGCGCGCCGGCCAGCGACTGTTCCATGGGAGCCGTAGCGTTCAGTTGGGCGCCATTCCGGCCGTGGATGCGATGTCTTAGGGAAGCATGCGGTACACAAACGTGTCTTCGTCTGGGACCCGGACTCAGAAAAATCGGGATTGCCACGATCGAATTCTGTCCGCGCTGCAACTCCAGGTTGGACGCGGCAGCCCGTGCCGGTCGGCTCCCCCTCACACCCCCAGACACCCATGCTCGACTCACGCCTCGCTGCAGCCTTGATCCTCTCCATCGGAGGCGCGACCCCCGCGGTCGCCCAGGTCCAGTCGGCATGGAACGTGCAGTATCGCCACGACGCCAAGCCCCATCTGTACCCCCTCGAAGTCCTCCCACTGCCGAACGGTGGCGTGGTGACGGTCGGACTGGCGTTCGCCACCTCGAGTCGCCAGGGGGATGCGAATGTGGTGGTCGCGGGATTCGATGAGCAAGGGGAGAACCTCTGGTCCTGGACCGACGTCTCCGTGGCGGACAATGGGACTCTCCTCGTGACCAAGCCCATGGCCTCCGCGGGGGTCGACGCCGCAGGCAACGTCTACATCGCGTACGGGGGCGCCACAACATCCAGCGTCGTAAGCCTTGGGCCGGACGGGGCCATGCGTTGGCAGAACTCCCTCATGATCCCGCCAGGAACCTCAGGCTGCGCCGCAACCTCCATCGATGTGACGCCCGCCGGGGACGTCCGCGTTGCGGCTTTCGGGTTCGAGAACACGACGTGGCCGGCCATGGAGATCGAGGCCTTCGACGCCCTTGGCAGTAGAACCTGGGCCTGGTCCGGTGGGTTCAACCAGGGCGTTACCGGCATCCCCCATGGCGTGAAGATCGGCCCGAACGGCGAGACCTATGTGTACGGCCAGAACGACAGCAGCATCTTCGCGCAGTACTACAAGACATTCGCGATGCGGCTCGATTCGGCGGGGCTCCTAGTCTGGTACGACGATCTAGCCACCAACGCCGGCCAGCTCGCTTACCGCTACGGCGATCTGGCGCCCAACGGAGACTTGGTCGTCGCGGCCGCGGGGTGGGTCTCCAACTTCCCGGGGAGCGACCGTGTTGCCTACGCACACCGCTTCGGCCCCTCCGGCCGGATTCAGGGCGGCGCCAGCTTGAGCTCTTACCTTCCCCAGTGCTGTGGGTTCATGCGCGAGCTCAAGGTGGGCGCGGGCGGCGAGTCCTACGTGGCCTTTGACAGCCTGCCCGAGGTCGTTCGTTTCGACGCGGGGGGTGCGCTACTCCCCACATGGCCCATGCCGGCCGGGACGGCAGACGCCGACATCATGGCGATCCTGCCCACGGCGGACGGCGGCGCTATCGTCTCCGCGGCACGACAATTGCCCACCCCATCGGGGACCGTCGACGTCCGCTTCGATGCGGCTGGAGCGGTCGTCTGGACCCAGGAGCGCTTCGGTCAGTTCCCCGTGGGCGTGGACGATGAGTTCGCGCCCCGCACCGACTTGGACATCGCTATCGATGCACGCGGGAACATTCTCCTCGCCAACGTCAGCACGAGCGACGGGGACAACGAGCAGCGCTCAGGCATTCAGAAGCTGATCGAAGGCCCCGCCGTGGGAGGCAACTACTGCGGTCCAGCTCCCGTCAACTCGACGGGGGCGCCGGCCTCCATACGCGCCCTTGGCAGCGACGCCCGTTCCGCCGACAACCTCTCCCTGCTGGTCGCCGACCTACCCGTTGGGACGTTCGTACTGTTCCTGGCCAGCCCGCAAACGGGACTCGTCGTGGGGCCTGGCGGCAGTCAAGGCAACCTGTGCCTCGGCGGCCATATCGGCCGGTATCTGGGCACGAACCAGATTCGCCGCGCGCGCCAAAACGGAACCGCGTACCTCCAGCTCGACCTCGACCTCATCCCTCGCCCCCTGATGTTCCAATCCGCCGCGGTCGGTGAGACGTGGAACTTCCAGGCCACCTACAGGGACACGGTCGGTGGGATGGCGACCTCGAACTTCACGGACGGCGTCGGCGTGCAGATGCGCTAGAGCATCGCCGCGTGGTCGCGCCCGATCGACGCCAGGCTCGGCTGGTGCGGAAGCACGCTTCTTGTCCAGCGAGAGGTTCTCCGACGCCTGGAGATCGCCAATCTTCCGCGCAACGAACCCTCCGAAGTGCGCCATCGCCGGTTCACCCACATGGGAGACTGCGTGGGCGCTGCCGCGGAGCCCTTTTCAGTCAACGTGAGTGTTCTTCGGTGCCGCGCGCCGCAATGATCCGAACTGACCTGCTGTATTCCCGCGCCACTCGCCGCGCCTCCTTCGGACCTCGGATTCAACGCCGGAGACTGGCGCGGTCTTCTCTTGGGGGTCGAACCAGAGCGCACCGTCCGGGCACGTATTGACGTCACCTCTAGGAGATAACTGGCAGCCAATGGGTCGTTGATCGACGAGTAGGTCACTCAAGCCAAGGCCGGCGTGCGATGGCAGGTTCAAGAAGCAGGACGGGGCCACGACATTGGCAATGACGCGGCGCTGGGCTAGCATTTGATGCTCTAGCCACAATTGCACAATCTGCTTTCTCCAGGAGAACCAATGTCAAAGCATCTGCCAATGCCGAGCACCGGTGATTACAAAGCCCACGCCGTCGGATCGAAGATCTACCTCTGGCATGGTGAGTCCCGCAAGGACACCGTGGTTATCAGTAGCCACGGGGGATTCACGCATCAGAACAAGCCGTTCAAAGTTCCGGCGTACATGACGGTCCAGTTCATGGCGCCCCACGGCTACATCCTCAAGGACCCAGGCCTGCAAACTGCTGCCGTTGGCGCCGTCCCCTCGTTTGACAACTACACGGCTTCCAAGCAGTGTCCCGACTACGAGCTGACGAAGTACCAGGGACGGCACGGTGGCGAGAAAGAAACCTACGAGTTCATTGGCCGAGACATGCACCGCGGCGCGCGCATCAGGCAATTCGAAGCCATCAACAAGAGTATTGGTGCCCCGCAGATGACCGAGCTAGAGAAGGAGCAAATCAAGAACGTTGTCGCGGACATCATCACCGTCCGCAATCGAAAGTTCATGAAGGCCCCCACCTTGAGCGAGATCATCGCGACGCTCGAGAAGAACAAGATCCGCTACAAGAATGTCGTATGTGCGTTCTGTCGATGTCGATCGGACCTCGCCGACAGCTTTGATCGTTCCTGGAATGCCAAACAAGGCATGGACGTCACTGGCTAGCGCCCGGTACTGCACAAGACCTTCAACCGCACAAGTGGTTTTGCCCCATGATCGTACCAGCCGACATTGGGAATGTCCGCGGGTCAGGCATTGACCTGAACCGTGGCAGTGGTCGTTGGCTTGGGAGTCGTGCTGCGCATGATGGAGGAGGGCGCTCCCAGGCGGTGTATACCTTGGGCTCGACAGAGCTCGCCCAGAGGAGCCACACGCCCTGAGCGGCACTAGAGTGCGCTATGGTTGTCCCCATGAAATCGATCGCAACGACCATCGTACGCCACAAAACGACGCGCGGACTCTACGCCCTCCTCGGAGTCGGCTACGGCGCCTGGGCAACGGCACGGGACGATTGGTTCGGCAAAACGGACGGCGGCAAGGACTGCGTCGTATTCGCTTGCGACCGCCATGGGACCATCGCCCCATTCCGCATGGACGAACTCGAGGTCATGAGCGTCAACGGAGTCACCCCAAAAGAGGCGCTCGCCGATGCCCTCGAGCGCTTCGGTGACGCCCAAGGCGAAGAGAAATAGAGCAACAACGTGCTCGCGCCGTGGCACTTTGGTCCCCATGGACGGACGCCTGGATCCCGCTATCGGTCTGGGAGGGTCAGCTCGACACCGCCTGTGACTTCACTTGCGCAGATCTCGACTTCAACGATGGCGGATTTGCGGCCATTGTCTTGGCTTGCCGTCACGCGGTACGTCCCTGGGGAGAGATGGCCGATGGAGAATGTGCCGTCATTCTCCACGGCGCCACCCGCGGAGACGCTGCGTCCTTCGGTTTTCAGATCGATCGTGATCCCGTGGCGAAAGGCTGCTCCAGGGAAGCCGGACAAATGGCCTTTGATCATCCCTGCCGGCTCGAAGCGGATCTCAAGGCCCTCGGCGGGCGCGGTAACGGAGAGCGACTCTGGGCGGGTAGCGCTCCAGCGGTTCTCGACAGGGCTCGCCATGAGTCGGACGGCCTCCTTGGGAAGGAAGGGGCCTAGCCTGAACTTGCCTTCCTTGTCAGGCCGGCCAAGGACGCGGTCCCTGTCCGATTGGGCGACGACTTGTCCGTTCGATGGCTTACCGTTCTCGTCGAGGAGCGAGCCGGAGATGAAAACTCCCGGGACCTCTTCGAGGCCAACGTCGGCCCGTGGGCTGTCCGACGAGATACGCACGGAGACGGCGGTCGACACTTGGTTGATTCCGCCTGGGGCCGCACTCTTGTCGCCCACGACGACGTAGTAGTGGCCCTCCGAGAGTTCGTCGAATCGGAACGCGCCCTTGGGGCTAGTTCTCGCACTGGCGAGCACTTTGCTCCGGCGATTCATGCGCGCGTAGCGGCCGTCCTTGACCCTCAGGAGATGGATGACCCGGTCTTCCGCAGAATGGCCAGGCGAAACGCCGAGCGTACCGTGGATCTTGCCGCGGCTCCAGCAGTCGTAGGTGCGCCGCATGTCTCTCCCAGCGGCCTCGGTCTTCAGCTCCTCCAGCTGCCTGAACTCTGCCTCGCTTCGCATCAAGTGCAGCTTGGCGTTGGAGAGTTCGGGCAGTCCTCGGATGATGTGCTGTCCGTCTTCGCCGGTCGGTTCCGACGACAGCGTGACATGGGCCGCCATCAAGGCATTCAGGTCGCGAGCGCTGCGCCCGGGTGAGTGAAGACTTACGGAGGCCCTGACCCAGTCGTTCAATCCAGAATCGATTAGGTCGACCTGGATAGTGACCTCCTTTGGCAACGGGATGCGCTGGGGTTGGTCGAGTCCCGGTGCCTCCGCGGATCCGCCTACGGGCAAGTACGTGAAAGCGTACCCCTCGGCAAAGACGAGCAGTTCCTGGCTTCGCCACGTCGCTGCGGGAAGTTCGACACGGCCGAAACGGTCGCCCACAATCTCCGCTTGGCGCGGGGGAATGACGAGTTCCTGGTGGCGAAGACCTTCGTCGCCGGTGAAGAGTTCGACCTTCACCGCAGGGATCGGCTCCATGGTCTCCGCATCGACGAAGATCGCGGTATACATCGCGTCGTCGCCCGTGTGCACGATGACGGGGAGCGTCTCCGAGGGGCGATCGGCGGGGACCGTCAAGGTGCCAGACTTGATCTGCCCGGGATGCGGCGCCTGCACAATCCATTGGATCACCGTGTCTCGCGGCACCTTGCATTCGAAGTTCCCCGTCGAGTCCGTTCGCTTCCGACTCACCACCACGGCATTGCGGGCCTTTTCCCATGTCAAAGTCACCGTCGCCCCCTTGAGCGGCTGGCCATCGGGCGTGCGGGTCTGGACGGTGAGCGTTGCGCTCTCTTCCTGGCCGGCTTCCACAGGGGATCGGGACCCGGCCCCCACGTGAATGTCGTTTGGTTGCCAGGCGGGCAACGTGAGCGCAGAGCCGACGAGGAGGAAGATCATGGGTCGGGAAAGGTCGGGATGCTGAAGCGGGGCGAGGCGCATGGGGTGGTTGAGAACTCCGCAGGAACGTCGACGATCGTGCAGCCTTGGGGGCCCCGTGGGACTCCACTTACCGTCTCTTGGGGAGCGGGGATGATAACGACGGGAGCCTACCGTCACCGCACGCGTGGCTCAGCCTTCCAAGGGCCGCGGGGTCCCCAGAGTGACGTACTCCAGCACGTCGACCACCTGCGCGGCGGTTTTCGCCCAGGCAAGCGCGGCGCCATCGACCTCCTTCAGCGCGTGCACAAGGCCCTCCCCATGCAACGTGATGTAGGGCTTCCCAAGGGCCGCGAGCTGGCCGGCATCGAATGCGGCGTTCCACTGCTTGTACTCCTCGCCGAATCGCACGACCGCAAGATCACATTGCGCGATGAGCGTCCGGGTGCGAAGCGCATTCACTTTGGCGGACTTGTGGTCGCGCCAGAATCCCTCGCTCGAGGGCGGCAGGCCATCCCCCGCGGCATCGCTCGCAGCGTGGTCCGTAACTGCGGAAGAAAAGCGAACGGGTAGGCTGCGCTCCTTCGCCAAGCTCATCACCTTGTCCCGCCAGTCGGTGTGCACCTCACCCGATAGATAGATGTTCCAGATCATGGGCAAGATGGTAGCCGGCTTCCGCAGCCTCGACCGCCGACTAACGGCCAGCGGGTGCGGCACGCAGTGCAAGGGCGGTGCGCAGAGGGGTGCTCGATTGCGATCGTGCGCCCCGGTGGCGACCCCGGAAGCCTCAGCAAAGTGGTCCACATGTTCTGCACTCGGCTCCGCATGCGGGGCCCGTGGGCGTAAGCTAGGCCCATGAACGATCAGCCCCAGAAGAAGTCTGGTTGCCTCCTCTACGGGTGCATCGGTGCCATTGTCGTTGCGGTGCTGGCCAGCGGCGGCCTCTACTTCGGCGCGAAGAAGTTGATGAGCAAGGCCGCCGAGGCCATCTACACCGATATCTCGGCGGATATGGAGGACATGGACCTCACCGAAGAGGAACGCACGGAAGCGGACGGCCTGCTCCTTCAGCTCAAAGACGGTTTGCAGTCGGGCGACATCGGCTTCAGCGACCTGCCCGACCTCATCGAAGCCGTGGAAGCCAGCGACCTGAAAGAATACGCGGCACTCCTCACCGGCAAGCGGATCATCAACTCCAACGCGGAGCTCTCTGACGAAGAGAAGAGCGACGGCACGAAGCAGATCTCGCGCTTTGTCGACGGCATGTCGAAGGGTCGTTTCGGAGAGCAGGAGTTCGAGGACCTGCTCGGATCCATCGGGGAGCAAACCGAGGACGGGACCATCAAGATCGACAAAGCCCCCACCGCCGAACAACTTCGGGAGATGATTCAGAGGGCCCAGACGATGTCGGATGGGGCCGGCCTTGGGCCGGACGGACTCGAGATCGACTTCGTCGGTGAGCTGCAGACGCTCGTCGACAGAGTTCTGGCCCCCAAGTGATCTCCGGTCTGGGGAAGCTCGCCACCCCCAAACGCATACCGCGTCGCGCGCCCTCGCATGACTGCCCTGCCGCCCGCTTCCACGTTAGCTACCCGAGGTAGAGGCCCAGTGCGGCAGTATCCTTCGTTGGGAGGCCTCCGAAGGTCGCCCCGAGCCACCAGGCTCGGGGCGTTCCTACGGCGACACCGGGCTGGGCGTAATGGTTGCGGCGCGGCGGCCCCTATCGAAACTCCACCGACAGCCCGTCACTGAAGTTCGAGGTGTTGGTGGGATTCACGTCACGGTGCCAGCACTGGAAGTGCCAGGACTCCCCGGCAACGACCGCGACGGGTCCCGTCGGCTGGGCGATCGAATCCAAATCGAAGAGCAGGGAGAAGGTCCCG
>CAJXRJ010000018.1 GCA_913058555.1 uncultured bacterium | reverse complement strand
TCGGCAGCGTCAGATGTGTATA
The DNA here is from genome assembly GCA_913058555.1 of uncultured bacterium. Taxonomy (GTDB): domain Bacteria; phylum Planctomycetota; class UBA1135; order UBA1135; genus Saltatorellus. Next base: position 24,585 of record CAJXRJ010000018.1, on the reverse strand, counting down.
AGAGACAGTCCCCACCCCGCGCATCATCACCGCCCCCCTTTCGGAGGCCAGCTAACGTGACGAACGAGACTTCCACCGCGCCCGCACCCAAAGCATCGACCACGGGCTCGCCGACCACCCACTGCCAGGCATGCGGCGAACAGGCCCTTGACGGCTTCTACAGCCTTCCAAAGGTCCCCGTCCACTCGTGCCTGATGGTCGCGTCGAAGGAGGCCGCGGTGGAGTTCCCCGCGGGCAAGCTCGACCTCGCGGTCTGCACGTCCTGCGGTTTCATCCAGAACCGCGCCTACGACCCGTCTCTCCAGAACTACTCGCCGGACTACGAGGAGACCCAGGGCTTCTCCGGTACGTTCCGCAAGTTCCAGACCCAGCTCTGCCAGGACCAGGTGGCGCGCTACGGCCTTGGGGACAAGCTCATGCTGGAGATTGGCTGCGGCAAGGGCGAGTTCCTGACCGAGCTCTGCGAGATCAGCGGCGGCCGTGGCATCGGCATTGACCCCGGATATCGGCCCGAGCGCAACGACTCCGAAGCCGCCGAGCGCATCGAATTTCGCAACGAGTTCTACGCGCCGGGCCACGCATCCCTGCGCGCGGACTACATCGCTTGCCGCCACACCCTCGAACACATCGGGGACGTGCGCGAGTTCATGAACACCGTCGCCGAGTCGGTGGCGGGCCGCGACGACGCGATCTTGTTCTTCGAGCTGCCCGGCACCGAGCGCATCCTCGAGGAACGCGCGTTCTGGGATCTCTACTACGAACACTGCTCCTACTTCACCCTCGGAAGCCTCGCCCGCCTCTTCCGGCGCCATGGTTTCGAGTTGGTGGACCTCTACAAGGGCTACGAGGACCAGTACCTGCTGATCGAAGCCAAGACGGGCGACCCGACGAAAGGTCGCACCTTCGACGCAGAAGGTGACCTCGCGGCAACACTCGCGTCAGTGCAGTCGTTCAAAAGCGCTATCGAAGAGAAGTTCCGCGGCCTGCGCGCCGACCTGGACGAGGCCGCTTCCCGTGGTCCCGTGGTTCTCTGGGGCTCTGGCTCCAAGGCTGTAAGCTATCTCACCACCCTCGGAATCGGCGATCAGGTGCACTCCGTCGTGGACATCAACCCCCACAAGCACGGCAAGTTCCTGGCGGGCACCGGGCACGAGATCATCGCTCCCGAAGCCCTCCAAGACATTCAACCCGCCCACGTCCTGATCATGAACCCGATCTACGTGGACGAGATCACCCGCGACATCCACGCCATGGGCCTTTCCCCGTCCATCGCCGCGCTCTGAGTCCGAGACGACACGTCCCCCTATCGATCGTGCTCTGCCCCGTCTGTCAAACCCAAGACCTCGTGTCGTTCTTCGACGGTGGTGACGTTCCGCTCTTCGTGAACGTCCTCCACGAAGATCGCGGCTCCGCTGTGAATGCCCCCAAGGGGCGCATCGAACTCGGCGGGTGCTCCGCCTGTGGGTTCGTGCACAACGTGGCCTTTGATCCCAAGCTCGTTGAGTACGCGCCGGGATACGAGAACTCGCTCCACGGCTCCCCCACCTTCCAGGACTGGGCGACGTCTTTGGCAGCGGCGCTCGTGGAACGCCACTCATTGGCGGGCGCCCGGGCCGTCGAGATCGGCGGCGGCCGCGGCGAGTTCATGGAACTCCTCGTGGACGCCGGCCTCAGCCACGGCCTGGTGATGGACCCAAGCGCACCGGAGGACGCGATCACGCCCAAGGACCCGGTGAGCGGTGCGCCAGGTCGGACCTTCGAGCTGGAGCGCCGCCTGTTCGAGCCGAGCGACGCCCTGTCCGGCCCCGCCCCGACCCGGCTCCTGCTGACGCGGCACGTGCTAGAGCACCTCGCCGACCCCTTCGCCTTTGTATCGCTCCTCGCGGGCTCAGCGAAAGAAGCCGGCGCCGGGCTGTACGTGGAGGTGCCCAATGGCCTGTGGACGGTGCGCGATCTCGGGATCTGGGACCTCATCTACGAGCACTGCTCCTACTTCACCCCCCGGGCCCTTCGAACCCTACTCCTACGCGCCGGGGCGGACGTTGAGATCCGTGAGACCTATGGGGACCAGTTCCTGAGCGCGGAAGCGCTTTCGGTCGGTGCTCCGATGTCCCCCACCCCCGACGCGAGCCCCGAAGAAGACCACCTCCGGGAGGCCTTCGGCGCCGCACGCGAAGGCACCGTTGCGGCTTGGAATCAGACCCTCGCCGGCTGGGCCAAGACGAACCAACGCGCCGCCATCTGGGGCGCTGGCTCCAAGGGAGCCACATTCCTAAACACCGTCGAGGACGCCGGCGTGATCGCCTGCGCGATCGATGTCAACGACCGCAAAGTCGGCCGCTTCGTTGCCGGCACCGGTCACCCCATCGTCGGAGCCGACAAAGTGGGCGAACAGAAACTCGACGCGATCATCGTCATGAACCCACGCTACATGGCCGAGATCGAATCCATGGCCCGCGCCGCCGGATCGGATGCGGAGGTCCTGAGTATCGTCCAATGACGCCGCCACCAACCAATGTTCGCATGCCCGACAGCGCCATGGCCGAAAGCCAGGCGCCCCTGGTGTCCATCGGCCTGCCTGTGTTCAACGGCGAGTCGTACCTCGAGGCCGCCATCGCCGCGATCGCGGCCCAATCCATCACCGATTGGGAGCTCATCCTCGCGGACAACGCCTCCACCGACGGCACACGCGAGATCTGCGCTGCATGGGCGGAGAGGGACCCCAGGATCCGCTGGGTCCGCACCGAGGCCCACACCGGCGCCGCGCGCAACTTCAACCGCGCCTTCGCCCAGGCCCGGGGCATATACTTCAAGTGGGCCTCCCACGACGATCTCCACGAGCCCACCTACCTTGAGCGCTGCCTCGACGTGCTGCAGAACGACCGCGGCGTCGTCCTCGCCCACTCCGAGATGGTCGAGATCAATGAACAGGGAAACGTCATCCGTGAGCTGACGTCGAGGATCCAGGACATGGATCACGGGAGCCCCTCGAAGCGCTTTCAAGGCGCCATCGCCTTGGATCACGGTTGCTTCGACGTGTTCGGGCTGATTCGTACCGCGGCGCTGGCGAAGACAAAACTCATCGCGCCTTACCTCGGGTCCGACCGAGTGCTGCTCGCAGAGCTCGCCCTCCAAGGAAGGCTCGTGCGCGTCGACGAGAAGCTCTTCCTCTCCCGCGAGCACCCCCAGCGCTCGATCCGCATGCGCTCCGACCGCGAGCGCGAACAGTGGTTCGGCGCGGGTAAGCCTCCCGAGAAGATGCGGCCAAACTGGAAGCGCCTCGGGGCTGTGCGTGACGCACTGAAGCGCGCCGACGTGCCCTTCACGGTGCGCATGCAGTGCCGTGCGGCCATTGCCCGCTGGACCATGCAACAACGCGGGTCGCTCTACCGTGAGCTTGTGGGCAAGGCCAGGCCCGGGGACATCCGCGAGAAAGAACCGCCCCCGCCCCAGCTCCTCGGCGGCTCCCCTGCGATTCCCGGTGCGGCGGGTGAATCCACGCCGCCGATTGGATAACGCACCGTGGCTCAGGCTTCGCCCGAGGAGACGATCAGCCTGCCGATGCTAGGTCCCGTTGGGGCCGCGCGTTCGCGCAGGTGGGCCGCCGGGCTCAGCGCCCTGATCGCGGTCGCCGCGTTTTTCCCGCTCCGTCCGGGGTACGGCGGGCCGATCCGCCTGCCCAACGGCGTCTCGGTGGAGGGTCCAGCCACCCTCACCTTTTCTGGACCCGGGGTTTGTCGAACGCCCGGTCCGGTGGACTGGGCCGCTGAGGCGATCGCCTCGGAGGAGCTCGATCTCAGCTTCGACTTCCGAAGCGCCAGCCCCGTCCAGATGGGCCCGGCTCGGCTCGTGACCCTCTCGAACGGCGCCTACGCGCGCAACTTCATGGTGGCCCAAAAGGGCGTGGACCTCCTGGTTCGCGTTCGGCGAGACACCTCGGATGAGAACGGCGCGCCGCCGCTCAAGGTGGACGGTGTATTCGCCGAATCCGGCGAGGGCGCGGCGCTGCGCTCCTTGCTCGTACGTTTCCGTCCGGACGTAATCGAGGTCCTCCTCGATGGCACCGCCGTGTACCGAGAGAAGCAAGGAGCCTCGCCGTTCGCCAGCTGGGATCCGTCCTATCGCTTTGCGGTGGGCAACGAGGTCGACGGGGCCCGCGGGTGGCTCGGGACGATCCGCGGGCTCACGCTGCGCGTCGAGGACCAGGTGTTTGACCCCTTGCGCCGGGGAGATCTCGAGATGCCCGAGTCGAGCTGGCATGTGCCCCGGAGAGCACGTCGGCTGGTGCAGTTTGACCCGAGCCATGCCGCGCTGACCGCGGCGATTCACATGGCTGTGTTCGTGCCCCTGGGAGCGCTCATGTGGCTCGGCCGGAAGCGGCGCGGGAGGGGCCTGCCGGCGGTCATGAAGGTGGCCACCGTCGCGGCACTCTTTGGCGCGCTTGTACAGGTCGGGAAGCTGGCGTTCGAGGGGCGGCACCCTTCGCTCTATCACGCGTTGCCCAATGGGCTGGGCGCGATGATTGGGGCGTTGGTGGTGCGGGGGCTGACGCGCTCGGCGGCGCCGACCCCGCGGAACAGGGAAGACACTTAGTCGGCGCGGGCTTTGGCGGGGCGGCAACGGACGACCCGAAGGGGGTTGCAATAGCCGAGGCCCCGCCCCGACGTGACGTCGGAGCGGGGCCTCTGGTGAGGAGAGTCGAGGGGCCTAGGCGGCCAGACGGCTTTCCTTTTCTGTCGAACCGCTCACGCGGTCAAGACCATCAGTTGAACGTGATGCAGGTAGCTGCAGTGAGGTTCGAGGTGGCGGTGCCAGCGACGGTGTCGCGGTACCAGCCCTGCCAGTACCAGGTGTTACCAGAGATGGCTGCTTCGAACCCAAGGTTCGTCGGGATGTTGGCAAGGTTCGGGGTGAACGCGACGGTGCCGGTGGCACCCGAGTTCATGATCGCGCCGAGGTGGCGGCCCATGCTGAAGCTCGCGATGCAGAGGTTGCCTTGGCTACCGCCCGGGTTCGCGACGAAGTTGACCTCGCGCGAGTTGACGAAGAGAAGGTTAGAGTTCATCGGGAGGTTAGCGACATTGAGAGTCATGTCGTTATCCGAAGCGACGTCGCTGCCGCTGATCTTCAGCGTGGCAGCAAGGCCCGTCGAGTTGACTTCGCCAAGGCAGACGATCGAGCCAAGGCCCTCCGTCAGGTTCATAAGGCCTTCGCCGTTCTGACCGTTGAAGCCACCGATCTGAATCAAGTAGCTGCTGCCAGCGGTCGCCGTGAACGAGATCAGGCTGTCGAAGCCGACGCCACTGTCGTCGTCGCAAGCTATTTCGACAAGGTTCATGCAGTCGCTTCCATCATAGATGGTCATCGTCGGGTCGAAGTTGCCGGCGTTGTTCGCATCGGTACCGGAAAGGTCGACGGTCACGGGGCAATCAGCGCTGGCCGTGTAGACGAACCAGACGTCGTTCGCCGCAGCGTTGAGGCCGCAGGTCATGGCGTTGCCGCTGTCCGTTGCACCGGCGTTGCTGAAGACCGTCAGGCCCGGGCCAACCGGGAGGGCGCCGGAGCAGTCGTCGTTGCCGAGGGCGTCGGGGTAGGTCGCGACGATCTCGCCGAGGCCAGAACCGCCGCTGAAGCCAGCAACGCGTGCCAGATAAGTCGTGCCGGCGGTACCAGCGAAGCTGACGGACGCGCGGGTACCCGAGCAGAGGGGGCCGTTGTCGTCGTTACAGGCCTCGCTCACGAGGCTGCCACAGTCGCCCGAGTAAACCTCGAGACGCGTGTCAAAGGCGGAGAGGCAAGTCTCAACGTCGATCGTCCCGTCCTCAAGCGCGGTGAAGGAGTACCAAAGGTCGAGGGGATCGCTGACACCGTTGCCACAGCTATAGCCGGGAGCGCCAGCGGAGAACGTCGCAAGGGTGTTGTCGAACGGCTCGGCAACGCCGCTAGCAAGGGCGATCGCACCGGCGCACTCGTCGTTGACGACGGCCGGCGGCGGGCTCGTCACGAGGAGCTGACCGGCACCGAAGTCGCCCGACTGCCAACCACCAACGCGGACCCAGTACTGGGTGCCGTTGACGGCGGCGAAGTCGGCCACCGAGGTGAAGCCGGCGCAGCCGCTCGTGTCGTCGTTACAGCCGACGGTCACGAGGGCCCCGCAGGTGCCGTCGTAGACCTCAATCTTGGTGTCGTAGGTCGACGTGCCGCAGGTGGTGGCCTGAGCCATGTAGTCGGCGGTTGCGGTGAACGTGAACCAGACGTCCGGGGACGTCGGATCGCCGCCGCCAGCAGCGCAGCTGAAGTCCGGCGAGGACAGGGTCGCACCCGTCGTGTCGAAGTCCGTGAGCGTGCCCGGCACGATGTCGGCAGCGTCTGCACACTCGAACGGGGGGGGCGGGGGGCCGACGAGGAGCACGTCGCCCGCGCCGAAGTCGATAAGTCGCCAAGCGCCGATACGCACGAAGTACTGGGTGCCGGTGACCGCCGCGAAGTCCACGGTCGAGGTGAAGCCAGCGCAGCCCGAGGTGTCGTCGGTGCAGCCGATGGAGACGAGAGCGCCACAGGAGCCGTCGTAAACCTCAATCTTGGTGTCGTATCCGGCGGTGCCGCAGGTCGTGACCTGGGCCATGTAGTCGGCCGTCGAGGTGAACTCGAACCAGACGTCCTGGGACGTCAGGGTGCCGCCACCAGCGAAGCAGCTGAAGTCGGGGGCCGACGGAGTCGCACCCGTGGTGTCGAATGCGGTCGGGGTGTCAAAGGCGAGGGGCAGCGCCGTGCTGCACTCGTCTTGGGCAAAAGCGCCCGAGGCGAACACTGTTCCGGCGGCGGCAGCCGCGAGGAACTTGAAGCAGGAATTTTTCATGAAGCGTAGGAAGGGTTGAGAGGCGGGAGGCCGGGCCTAAGAAGTTTGAGTCCGCGAAAGGCCCGTACAGGAGAAGTACAGGCCGGGGAGCGATCGTGGCCAAGCCAGGGGACTGCTCTCGCGGTTCTGGGTCCGGTTCCCTCGGGAACGTTCCGAACGTAAGATTACCAGATCTTCAGACCGTAGGCCTTTGCCTCGCGTTAGCCGCACCGTCTAAGTCTCAATCTGAGGGTCACTTCCACGATGGAATTCCCCGTACGACCGAAGCCGTATTCGGGCGGCTTGCGGGCGCCCCGGAAGCACCGGAACTACCGAACAAGCCAACGGGGAATCAACGTCTCAGCCCCGCCAGCACTGTTTCACTGGATCGGCCAGAGACTCATCGAACCCACGACGGGACGGGCCACGGGGATCTCCCCTACGGCCAAGGGAGGAGATGGGTAGGCTTCGCCCATGAGACTCGCATTACGCCCGATGGTGCTGCTCGGCCTCTGCTTGGCCGGAGGCGTCGCTTACTTCGCCCTGAAAGAGCCGTTCCGCGGAGCCGGGGTCCAATATTGGCACGGGCAAGTGCAGCGCGTTGGGCACCTCGGCGCCCCCCAACCTGACTTCAATGTCATGGGAGTCGCCGAAGGGCATCACCTCTTTGGAAGGGTCAACGGTGGAGAGCCGGTGGAGTTGACGATTGCGGAAGGCCTGCGCGGCTTCCGAAGACTAGGAGGCGAAGGGCATTTTAACTTTGAGATCCCCGTCGCAGACCTCCGGCCTGGGGTGAACGAGATTCATTTGGAGGCCACCGGGACGAGCGCCACTGCCACCGCAAGCATGACGGTGGAGTACACCGAAGGGGGCTCGACGCCAAGCCCGTTTGAGGTCCGATGGGCGGACCTGGATCATCCGCAAGACGCGGGGCAGATCGTCGACGGGGAGTGGGAACTGACCGGCGAAGGCCTTCGGTCCCGGACCCCTGCGTACGACCGTCTGTTCTTGCTCGGCGATGAAACGTGGGGCGACTACGAGGTACGGACCCAGGTCACGGTGCATGCGGTGGCCGAAGACACGGGCCAGCACAGCGGTCCTCCGGGCGTTGGGGTCATCATGCGTTTTGCTGGTCACGTGGTGGATCCACCGCGCTTTCCAAAGGCCCAGCCCAAGTGGGGCTTTCAGCCCTTCGGGGCGATGCTCTGGCTGCGGTTCAAGGACCGCGCCGCCCCCGTGCGCCAGTTCTACAGGGGCGATCGCAACGAGAGCGAAGACCACGGCGCCGTCGAGGATTTCGTCCTTGGCAAGACGTACGAGCTCAAGGCGAGCTGCGCGACGGATCCAGGCAATCCAGAGCTCACCCGGTACTCACTCACGGTCTGGGGCGCAGGAGATGCGGAGCCGGCAACGCCGGACTACGTGGTGACCCAAGAATCGACCGAAGCTCGCCAAAGCGGCGGCCTGGCCCTCGTCGCGCACCACGCGGATGTGACCTTTGGGAACCTGGTGATGGCCAAGGCCCCGGCGCGGTAGCGGTCGGGCGCTCGGGCGGAGCCGCACGGTCGTGGGAGCCCTAGGCCGTTGATGCTAGCCCGCGCGCCACGCCCAAAAGACTCTCCGACACGGCGACCGTCCCCTGCTCTTTCCACTGGCCATCGTGGTCGAGCACCACGGCGTCAAATCCCGCTCGCCGGCCCGACAGGTAGTCGTCGTACGCATCCCCAACGAAAAGCAACTCGGGGTAGCGCGCCGCCTCCCGCTCATGGACTTCCAGAAGCGGGAAGCGCTCCCCCATCCCCCACACCCGAACGGCCTCGTGGGCGGGCTCCGGTGAGGGCTTGTTCAGGAGCGCACGCCCAAGGCCTTCGGAGTGATGATCCCGCGCGATCAAGACCTCGAAGAGCTCCCCCGCCGGCGGCATTCCGCCGCCGCGCAGGAGCCCGTCGAATCGCTCGATCGCCTCCGCAGAGTTGCGCGTGCAGATCGCCGTGCGCAGGCTTTCGCCGCGCCGCATGAGCGTCTCGATCAACTCCTCGAAGTGGTCCGCGAGCGCCATGCGATCCAGGGCGAGCGCCTCCTCCTCCCAGACCACGGCTCGCATGGCCTCTGCCTCATCGTGCCCGCCGGCATGCTCATCGATCCAGTGCAGGATCGACCCGGGCTTCTTCATTCCGATTCGCTCGCGCATGCGAGCGAAGTCGATGGCCCCCGGCTGCGTCAGCGTTCCGTCCAGATCAAACACCACCCCTTGGATCGAAACGCTCGGGCGCCACGCAGGCGTGACTTCCTTCGGGGTCAAGCTTCACTCCGGTCCGGTCGAGCCGTCTCTGAACTCGCCCCGAAGGCGAGCCGCATGACGAGAACCGCGGCCGCCAGGGTTACGAGCGGCTCAATGGGGAACCGATAGCGTTCGAAGACGTGGGTCACGTAGTAAACGAGGGGGAAGAGCATGAGCGCACCGCGCATGACCGTGCGGCTCCCAGGCCTCCCCTTCCACGTCAAGAGACTGACGAGGGCAAAGAGGCCAAACCCCGCGTGGGTCAGCCACTTGATCCAACCCATCGCGTCTCTTTCCTGCGTAAAGCCCGTGCCGAGCCTGATGGGTTCGGTGGGGTTCGGGCCGAGCCAAAAGAGCTTGAACCGCACGAGCGTCAGCTCAAAGAAGCGGACGGGGTGTTCGCGCATCCACTGCACCGCCCGGGCTCCTGCGTCCTTGGAGTACGCCACTTCGCCAAGCTCTTTGTACCTGGCGAGCTCGTCGTCGTTGTAGGACGGATGAATGCGACCGTTGAAGGGGCCGAAGGCCCCGTCGTTGTTGCCTACAAAAAGCTCGACGCCAAGGTTGCTCCGGATCTGCGGCGTGCCCATCACGACGACATTGCGAATGAGCCAAGGACTCAAAGTCACGAGCGCGACTCCCAGTAGCACCGCAATGCGCGGCACGCCCCCGGCCTCGAATCGCCCGTGACCGATGCGCGGCTTGAGGTAGTACCAAGCGATCATCGGGACCAGAGCCAGGGGAGCGGGATTCACGAGCAGCGTCATCCCAAGCCCGAAGCCTAGCCACGCGATCGAGCCAAGGGGCGCGGCGCGCCCTCGCTCGAGCATGGAAGACAAGAACCAGGTGATGGAGAGCGCCACGAGCGTCGAGTCCCACACCAGCGCCACCGGAAGGTAAATCGCCATCGGATGCAGCGCCCAAAGGAGCGCCGCGAGGAGCCCTGCCCCATGGGAATAGAGGTCCCGCCCGAGGCGCCACAGATAAAAGCACGTGAGCGATGCCGCCAAGATCTGAAGCGTCGCCAGGCACCAGGCAACGCCCGGCGTGATCCCCCCAAAGAGCTTGATGAGCCCACCGAGGATCAGCGGGTACGCCGGCGCCGCCCAGGCCGTGGCGCCAGTGCCCTTTTGAAATGGATCCGCAAAGCCGATGCCCTCCGCCACCGACTGCGCCACGGCGGCCTGCTCGTACCCCCAGTTCCATTCGAGTCCGCCGCCGCGGGACACCGTGTGAATGCCTAGAACATCCCCGAGGGCCAGGATGGCTCCGAAGCGCACGAGGAGCGCAAGGACCGAGATCGCGATCGCGGCCTTCGAGATCCGAAGGGCCGTCCCTTGATCCGGGGCACCTGGGGCCGTCAGTGCCATCAGTGGTCGATGGTGCAGATGACGGGGGCGTGGTCACTCGGCTTCTCGCCACCGCGGGCCTCGAGGTCCACTTCGACCGCGGTGCAGGCCTCAAGGGCTGGCGGCGACAGAAGGAAGTGGTCGATGCGCAGCCCATTCCCCCTCTGGAAGCCCCGGGTACGGAAATCCCACCAGGTGTAGATCTCGCCCTCGTCGTGGTGCTTGCGAAGAGCGTCCCCGAGGCCCGGCTCCATGATCTTGGCGAGAGCGGCCCGCTCGGGGGCGCTGCAGAGGATCTTGTCCCGCCACTTCTCGGGGTCGTAGACATCTCGGTCATCGAACGTGACGTTGAAGTCCCCCGTGACCACGACCTTCTCCTCCATGGGGAAACGCTCGGCCACATACTTGGCGACGTCGTCCATCCACTGGAGCTTGTAGTGGTACTTGTCACACCCAACCTCTTTGCCATTCACGACATAGAGGTCCAGAAGGAGCACCCCATCCACCGCCGCCGCGATGACCCGCGCCTCGGGGTGATCGGTCCCCGGGATCCCGAAGACAACGTCCTCGATGGGCGAGCGGGACAGGATCGCGACGCCGTTGTAGGTCTTCTGGCCGTGGAAGGCGATCTGGTAGCCCGCGGCCTCGATTTCCTCCCGTGGGAAGAGCTCATCGATAACCTTAGTCTCCTGCAGGCAAACGACATCGGGCTGGACTCGGTCCAGGAATTCCAGGACCCGGGGCATCCGGACCCGCACCGAGTTGACGTTCCAGGTAACGATTTTCATGGGGTTCTTGGGGCCGGGGAGCCCGGAGAGGAACCGGGAGTGACCCCCAAGCAGCGGCAGAAAGGATTGCCGCGGAATGGGACTCAGGGGGCCCGGGAGTGTAATCCCACCGATCTCTTCCCATCGAGCCTCAAGGAATCTCGCGAGAATCCCGATCCCACAGTGAGGAAAGGATGGCCCATGGGCTTACTCTTCCCGCAGACAAGCCGAGTTCTGCGCGCCACATGCGCCCCGAGCTCCGCGATTCAAGCCGCTGCCCGCGACCCCCGCCTGACGAGATCAAGTTAGGCGGCTCGCAATTCCCGGGCCCTGCTCCGGCTGATTCCGCTACTGGCACGAGACCTATCCGTCTCCCGCCACGGACTCGCCCGAGCCCCCCGGGCGGCGCCCCCGACTCTTCGCGGGCCCGCAATCACACCCAGCAGCGCCGGGCGTCATACACGACCAATGCCTTTCTGAAAGGGCGCCCGCACAAGACCCGCCCACTCACGTGGGCCAGCCGCCTCGAAACAAGAGGCTGACAAAACGTGCCGGAAAAGACCCAAAGACGCCGAGCTGGTGGACCAAACCGCTCGCGTGACGGTGGAGCCCAAAGCTCCTCCCCGAGCCGCGGCCGCAAAGCGCCGCAAAAGACAAGAACTGACATCTCGCCCCTGACCCCCGTCCTGGAGGTCCCCAACATCGAATCGTTCACCGAATTTGAGTTGGGCGATGAAATCCAGGCCGCGATCCTCGCCATGGGGATCACCAAACCCACGCCTATCCAGGCGCTGACGATCGAGCCTGCCCTCAAGGGCAAGGACATCATCGCCAAGGCCGAAACAGGCACGGGCAAGACCCTCGCCTTCGGCGCGCCGATGATGGCCAAGATCGACCCGAGCCGATCGACGGTTCTCGGGCTGGTCCTGTCCCCCACCCGCGAGCTAGCGGAGCAGGTCCATGACGTGCTCGAAAAGCTTGGCGAAGCCCGGGGCGTCAAGACGGCCCTCGTGGTTGGCGGCGAAGACATGGGAGCCCAGATCCGCAAGATCCAGGCCGGTGCCCAGGTCATCGTCGGAACACCCGGGCGAGTGCTCGACCTTCTGAACCAGAAGTTCCTGCAGTTCCCCTGGACCGAGTTCGCCATCCTCGATGAGGCGGACAAGATGCTCGAGATCGGCTTCATTGACGACGTCAAGAAGATCCTCGACGCCTGCAACGAGTACCGCAACACCCTGCTGTTCTCCGCAACGTTCCCCACGCCGCTCCTCGAGCTGGCCCGGGGTTACACCACCGATCCCATGGAGGTCGCCACGGCGTCCGGCGTGGCGACGGTGGACAGCATCAATCAGTACGTCCTACGCTGCAGCGAAGAAGACCGAGCCAGGGGCCTTGCGTACCTGATCGAGGATTCCGCCCCCAGCGACGTGTTCCTCGTCTTCTGCGAGAGGCGAACGGACGTCGACCAGCTCATGCGCAAGCTCGAGCGGAAACGATTCTCCGTGAAGGCCCTGCACGGCGGCTACGACCAAGCGGCGCGCTTCCGCGTCATGGGCGCATTCCGAACCGGTGAGGTCAAGTGCCTCATCGCCACCGACGTGGCCTCCCGCGGGCTGGACGTCATGCACGTCACCCACGTGATCAACCTCGGTATCCCCAGGGACGTCTCTGACTACACCCACCGTATCGGTCGTACCGGCCGCGCTGGCCGTCACGGCGTGGCGGTGACCTTCGTGTCCAGGCGGGACGAGCGGGGCTTCAAGGAGCTCCAGGATTACACGAAGTTCGACATCACCGAGATCGACCGTCCCCGCGACTTGTTCTCCCTCGAACGCCAGTGGGCCAAGGATCAGGACACGGAAGTTGACGCCAAGGACGTCGAGGCGGAAGTCGTCGACGCCAAGCCCGAGGAGGAAGAGGCGCGCCCGAAGCGGGCACGCCGGTCCGAGCGAGGCGAAAGCCGCCCCGCGGCGCGTGATACGGACCCCCGCGAAGGGGACGAGGAACGCCCGCGCCGGCCGCGACGCTCCCGTCCGGATCGCGACGCAGTGGCAGCTGAACCCACGGACGAGGACCGCCCCCGGCGTCCCCGCCGCAGCGAACGGTCCAACCCGGAGTCCGACGGCGAAGAGCGCAGCGAGCGCCGGCCGCGGCGTCCCCGCGCGGACCGCGACGAAGTGACCTCTGAGCGCACAGCGGAAACATCTGAACGCACGGACGAGGATCGCCCCCGGCGTCCCCGCCGCAGCGAACGGCCCAGCTCGGAGTCCGGCGGCGAAGAGCGCAGCGAGCGCAGGCCAAGGCGGTCCCGCGCGGATCGCGACGCAGAGGCACCTGAGCGCGCAGCAGGGACTTCTGAGCGCGAGCCGGAGGCTTCCAAGCACACCGACGAAGATCGCCCCCGGCGCCCGCGCCGCAGCGCGCGGTCGAGTTCAGAGTCCGGCGGCGAAGAGCGCAGCGAGCGTAGGCCCCGGCGGCCCCGCGCGGATCGCGGCGCAGAAGCCGTTGATCGCGCACCGGAGACTTCCGAACGCACGGAGAAGGAGCGCCCCCGGCGCCCCCGCCGCAGTGAACGCTCCAATACGGAGTCCAGCGGCGAAGAGCGCGCCGAGCGCCGGCCTCGCCGATCCCGTGAGGACCGCGACGAGACCACCGCGGAGCGGTCTCGCGGCGGGCGCCGACCCCAGCGAGACGTAGAGACCGAAGCGCCCAGTGAAGTAGAGCGCGAGGATCGCGCTCGAGCCGAGCGGGACTCAGGACGCAAGGCACGGCGAACAAGGTCCCCAGAGGCCGATTCTTCGCGCCCGCGCCGTGGGTCAGAGGAGGAGGGCGAAGAACGCCCCTCGGGTAGCCGCCGCCGACGCAGTCGCGAAGGCAGACGGACCGAGCCATCGGAGCCCACCGGAGACGCGCCCGCCGCGCCGCGATCTGGCGCCCCGTCTGAGGCTCCGTCCGAGGCTCCGTCCGAGGCTCCGTCCGAGGCTCCAGTGGAGCGTAAGGCCCGATCCCCCCGCCGCCGCAGTCGCGAAAGTGAGGACTCCGTCGAGCCGAAGGCAGAGCGCGCCCCGCGTTCTCGCCGCTCTTCTTCCGCCTCCGATGAAGAATCGAGGGCGAAACCTGAAGCTAAGCGTCCCAAGAGAGTCCGCGAAGCTGAGAATGCTCCGCAGGACACCCCCCCGAGCCGCAGCGGCGGCTTTGGCCAGGGCGTCTGATCTCTCCCCAGCAAGACTCCAATGAACCCCGAGGCCGCAAGGTCTCGGGCAAAGCGACCTATGGGCGGCATCAATCCGTACCAGGAGCAGGTTGAAACCCCGCTCCCCACCAAGAGCTACACGATCACCTTCATGCCCGAGGGCAAGAAGGTGACCGTCGATCCGGCCTCACTTCCCCTCTCCCGTGAGGGCAAACCCGGCTCGATCCTCGACATCGCCGACGGCAACGAAATCGACATCGACCACGCCTGTGGCGGGGTCTGCGCTTGCTCGACCTGCCATGTCATCGTCCGCCAAGGTGCCGATTCGGTGTCCGAAGCCACGGACGACGAAGAGGACATGCTCGACGAAGCGCCCGGCCTCGAGCTCACGTCACGCCTGGCCTGCCAGGCCGTGCCGAACGGTTCCATGGACATCGTGGTGGAGATTCCCGGGTGGAATCGGAATCACGCCAAGGAAACGCACTGATGGCAGAGGACCGGCAAGTCCAGCTCGCTAACCCACGGGGGTTCTGCGCGGGCGTGGATCGGGCAATCCAGATTGTCGAGCGTGCCCTCGAGAAGCACGGCGCGCCCGTCTACGTCCTGCACGAGATCGTGCACAACAAGCACGTCCTCGAAGGCCTCAGGGCCAAGGGAACGATCTTCGTGAAGAACCTCGACGACGTCCCCGAGGGTGCCGTCACGGTGTTTAGCGCCCACGGTGTCTCTGACGCCGTGGTTCAGCACGCCCAAGGCCGCGGCCTATCGGTGATCGACGCCACCTGCCCCCTCGTCACCAAGGTGCACCGCCAAGCGATCCGCTACGAAGGCCAAGGCCGCGAAGTGATCCTGGTCGGGCACCCCGGACACCCCGAGGTTGAAGGAACGAGGGGCCGCATCGAGGGCAAAGTCCACGTCCTTTCCACGCCGGAAGAGGTCGATGCACTTGAGGTCCAAGACCCCGAGATGCTGAGCTACGTCACCCAGACGACCCTGTCGGTGGACGACACGCGGGACGTGATCGAAGCCCTTGAGAAGCGCTTCCCCTCCATCCAGGGGCCAGACCTCAAGGACATCTGCTACGCGACCCAGAACCGCCAAACGGCGGTGAAGGACATGCTGCCCGGCATCGATCTCCTGATCGTCGTGGGGTCCGCGAACTCCTCGAACTCCAACCGACTGCGTGAGCTCGGAACCCGTGCCGGGATCCCTTCTTACCTGGTGGACCACCCGGACATGGTCGAGCCTTCGTGGCTCGAAGGCTCAAAGAACGTGGGTGTCACCGCCGGTGCCTCCGCCCCCGAGGACCTCGTTGGCTTGGTGCTCGATCGGTTGGTCGAGGTCGGCTCTGCGACGGTCACGGAACTGGACGGTGAGCCGGAAACCGTCGTGTTCCAGATGCCCGCGGGCCTTTAGCCAGTCGGGGGCTCTGCGCAACGCCGCGAGGCATTCGAGGGGCGATGATCTGACTAGCAGAGTCGCAGGGGCGGCCTCCTTGAGGGCCACCCTACGATTCGCCGTGGGAAGAGCTCCCCACGGCGTTCGCCGCCGAACCTGGGCTTCCCCCCTACCGGCTCAACCCGGCGGGCCCGTTGAGGACCGTGTCCGTGACGGCTTGGGCACGGAGCACCAACAGCAAGTCGGAGTCGCGTCCATAGGGCGAACCCGGAGCCGTCAACTCATCGGGCAGGTCAATCGAAACGACTTGGCCGCCCTCGAGGACCGGCCCGTTGGCCAGTGCCGTCATGCGGTCGGGA
Organism: uncultured bacterium; assembly: GCA_913058555.1. Classification (GTDB taxonomy): domain Bacteria; phylum Planctomycetota; class UBA1135; order UBA1135; genus Saltatorellus. The sequence goes on along the minus strand of CAJXRJ010000018.1, from coordinate 8,400 downwards.
TCGAACCACTGGACACGGTAAGTCAACCCAGGGAACGCCCTGAGATCGAGGTCTCCGCCGGAGCTAGCGATGCCTCCGTTGCCCCCAAGTCCGGAGTAGAAGATCACGGCGCACGAACCGTCCGAAGTCAGGGAAACCTCGGGCGCGCCGAAGTCGGATGTCGGATACCCCCCGGTGAGCAAGTCATCACTATCGACGTGATTCCAAATCTGCACGCTCTCCATAATCTCGCGGGCGAAACCGAGCTGATGAAGAGCTGTGTCGCGGGTGCGAAAATCCTCCGTTCGCAGGTCCCCACCGCCGTCCGCAGGGCTGTAGTACCCAAAGTAGTAGCTGATCTGACCGCCAGAAAGCAGCACGTCGTAGAGCACGCGCCGCCGCCGGTCGTCGGCGGTAGAGAACGGCAGGGCGTTGCTATTGCCTTCGGCGCTCAGCCCCCCCCCGGGCGTGCCTTGCTCATCGTTGATGATCGGCATGGGGAACCCCGCGCTTTCGAATGCCTGCTGAGTGCTCTGCACGACGTCCTCGTAGACGTCCCCCGTGCCCCCTTCCCCATGGATTTGGAGCGACGTGGCGGTCAGCCAAGAAGGGAACTCGGGCAAAGCCAGTAGTTCCTGATAGACGCGGATGTCATTGGGCGTGATGTGGACGCCGATCGGGTGTTCGTACGCGTCCCACTCCGTGATCCAGTCGGCCATTTCGTCGAGCTCTTCCGCCGTGAACTGGGGCGTCATCGGTGCCGCAGCGGGGCCGCATGAGGCGTTGTTGGCGCAGGTCGCGGTGGAGCGGTTCTCCTCGCAGAGGTTCCAGCGCATGCCCAGGAGGTGCCCAAAGTGAGCGACCATCTGCTTCATGTAGAGGCGCCGGTAGAGGCTCATATGGTTCCGCGGACCGCCGTCGGAGCTGTGCGGCCCGAACCATCGAATGTTGCATGCCTCCTGTTCGGCGAGGAAGAACTGGAGCATCACGCCCTTGTCGTTGGCGTGCTCAAACACCGTGCGCCACTGCTCCAATCGAGCGATGTGGTAGTTCAGCGTATGCCCCGGATCGAAGTTGCTGCCTTCCATCGGGCAGTCGCCTCCGCCGCCGTTCGAAAGGAACGGGTGGGTGTCTTTCCCATCGCCCCCCAGATTCATGAGCATCATGTACATCGAGTTGACGCCGCAATCGTCCGCCAGGTAGTTGATCGCCCCGATGATCCCGCGGCCCTGCTGGTCCTGGCCGTTCGCCGACCAGTCAGGATCCCCAGGCTGCCAATCGGTGACATGCGAAGTGTACTGGTGGAGAAAGCTCGGGGCGCCGTCCCCGCTCCCCTGGCAGACGGTGCGCCGGCAATCGTCGAAACACGCCTGGCGGCAACAACAAATCTCACCGCCAGCGGAGCTGCCGTCCTGGGCGTCCTGGAAGCCCGCGTACCCGAGGAAGTTCTCGGGGCTACCGACGCCGCATTGCACGAACCGGTCGGGGCCTTCCACCGAGTAGTCGTAGTACTGACCTCGCCGATCCCATCGAACGAAGCCAAGGGACCTGAACCCCGGAGCCCCCGCGGGCACGGGCAGGACTTCCAGAAGGGGCTCGATGGGGTCTGTTTCCAACCGCGAACCCGGCACTGAGGCTGGCGCGGCGTTGAGATTTTGCCCGCCCTCGAGGCTGGTCGCAACGGTCCAAGTGCCTTCGATCGCCGGCGTGAAATGGGCGCGCCAGACCGGCCCAGTATCGGACCCCGCACCGTCCCCAGCGAAGTAACCCGGCACCCGGATCGGCTCGGAGAGGTCGGGGTGATCGAAGTACACGTTCAGGCGAACGTGCAGCCAAGGATTCGGATCCGTGCTCGCAGAGTCGCCCGTGGCGCCCGCGGAATAGCTCCTCGAGGCCACCACAGACAGCGTGAACGTCTCGAAGAGACTCACCGAATTCGCCAGGTGGGCCCCTGAGTTAGGGGTCGTGGCTACGTTGAGCACAGACGAAACCGCCGGCTCCACGAGCACGGCCGTAGCCGGATGGACCAACTCCGCCGCGGGGGAGCCAAGGGACACCGAGTTCGCGACCAGGGGCGACGCTACCAGCGCGCCGAGAGACAATAAAAGCATGCAGAGTGGCGGGTCGCATCCTGGCTGGGCCAGGACGCAGTGCTGAGGCAGGCGTTCTTGAGGATGAGGAGAACACCGATGGGCGAACCACAACTCAGAGGGACTCAAAGGGCAGCTTGCGAGGCGCCCTCGGCGAAGAGTCTCTGGTAGCGAAGGAAGACTTTAGGGCCAAGGCGCGGCGCACGTATGGCGTCCCCTTCATTCGATCTGCGACAGTTTGACCATGGCGCGAAGATCGCCGTCACACATTTGAGACACCGCCGTTCAGGACAGGGCCTGACGCCTAGTTCTCGGCGCCAGCACTCACCGAATCTCCACTTCGCCCGAGGGTCTTCCCCAGGCCCATTGACCCATGACTTTCTCTCAGATTGCGGAGCGACGTAGCGTCCGCTCCACGGGCCTCCTGGCCCTTGGCGCCTTCCTCACCGTCTCCTGCAGCAGCGACGATGACAACACGTCACCGCCGGCCCCCAATACGTCGACGTCCTTCTCCACTGGCTTGGACGCGGCACAAACCGCCAACTCCGCCACGCTCGGCAGCTTGGTTCGCGTGACAATCAAGAACGAAGCCCCGGCCCTGGGAACGTTCCAGACGCCCGTTTGGGTTGGCCTCCACGACGGCACCTTCGACATCTACGACTCTGGCGTGGCCGCTTCCGCCGAACTTGAGGCCCTGGCAGAGGACGGCAACAACGCCCCCCTGGTCGCCGCTTTCGCTGCCGCCGCTGGCACGTCCCAGGACACAGCCATCGCAGGCTTCGATGGACCGATCGCCCCGGGCGAGACCATCACGATGACCTTCCGCGTCGACCCGACAGACGCCGACTCCCGCTACTTCTCTTACGCGTCGATGGTGCTCCCGAGCAATGACGCATTCGTCGCCAATGGCGACCCGATGGCCCACGAGATCTTCGACGCCGCGGGCGCCTTCGTGGCCACTGGCTTCACGGTGGCCGGCACCGACGTCCTGGACGCCGGAACGGAGGTCAACGACGAGATTCCCGCGAACACGGCCTTCTTCGGGCAGATGACCCCGGACACGGGCACGGACGAAATGGGAACGGTCGGAAACCACATCGGCTTCATGGTCCCCACAAGCGGCGGCATCCTCGACGATGCGATGTTCACCGGGGCCGACTTCGAGCGCACGGTGGGATACTCGATGCTGACGTTCTCCTTTGAAGAAGCCACCATCGAAGCGCCGACCGGCAGCGCGTTCGTCACCGTGGACGCATCGGCCATGCCGATCACGATGACCTTCGATCTCACGGCCCAGTCGCTTTCGGGCGACGCCACCGCGCTGCACCTGCACCGGGGCGCCGTGGGCGCAACCGGTCCCATTGTCACGGACCTCATGCCCTTCATCACCCGGAACGCCGGCGGCGTCACGACGGCCACGGGTCAAGTCAACATCGACGCGGACATCCTTGCCGACCTGCGGGCGGGCCAGATGTATTTCAACTTGCACACCGACCTGAACCCCATGGGCGAGATCCGCGGGCAGGTGAGTGCGAACAATGCAGCGACGTCACAGCTGACCACCGCAAACGTCGTCACTCCGCCGATCGCGGGATCGAACCTCACCATCGCGGTGCGCAACCTCGCGCCCGACATGGGCACCTTCCAAACGCCCGTCTGGATCGGACTGCACGACGGCACGTTCGACATCTACGACCTGGGGTCCGCCTCCTCTGCGGCCCTTGAGCGTATTGCGGAAGACGGCAACGCAGCGCCCCTTGGGGACAGCCTCGTAACCTCGGGACTCGGCGCCACCCAAGGCCTGGTGTTCGGCGCAGCCGGCCCCATTGCCCCCGGTGAAACCACCTCCTCTACGCTCCGCGTGAACCCCACCGAAGCCACGAACCGCTACCTCAGCTGGGCCTCGATGGTTATCCCGAGTAACGACGCCTTCATCGCGAACGCCGACCCGCTCGCCCATGAGATCTTTGACGGCGTCGGCTCCTTCAGCGCCCTCGACTTCACGGTCGCCGCCGCCAGCGCAAGGGACGCGGGCACCGAGGCCAACGACGAGATCCCGGCCAACACGGCCTTCTTCGGTCAGATGACGCCCGACACCGGGACCATGGAAGTCGCCAACATCACCGCGCACCCCGGCTTCATGGCTCCCCTCAGCGGCGGCATCCTCGACGATCCCATGTTCGCTGGCGCTGACTTCGCCAACGTCGCCGGCTATGAGTTCCTGCGGGTGGCTGTCACGAACTCGGCTGCGCCCGCGCTCGTGGCCTCAGCCACTGCAACCGCCGTGGTGCCCACCTCGGGCAACATGACGGTGAACGTAACCGCCGCCAACCTGACCGGCGCGGCCACGTCAGCGGCCCTGCGCAACGGTGCCGCCGGCGTGGACGCAGGGGCCGTGCTCGTGGACCTCTCTTCAGGTCTCACGAACCTTGGAGACGGCACAGCGACGATCTCTGGCTCGTTTGCGATCGACGCCACCTTCCGCATGGCCCTCGACGCCGGCGAGGTGTACATCGAGATCGCGACGGCACTCAACCCGGGCGGCGAGGTCCGCGGCCAGCTCAACCTGGCGCCGTGATCTGAAAGCGTGCACTGGGACCCGAGTGCCGCGGATCAAGGGTCCGTGGCACCGGTCGACGCCCCAAACGAAAGAACGGCCCCCCACCTTCACTCAGAAGGCGGGGGGCCGCTCTCAATATCGGCGCGAGGATACGCACCGCAGCCCGATCAGAAGGTCCAGCCCAGGGTGAACAGGTAGAGGCTGTCGAGACGCTTCAGGCGGTCGCCATTGGCATCAACGGTCGGCGTGTTGTCGTAGGAGGCAACCCAGGACAAGCGACCGGTCATGCGCTCGGAGAGCTGCGCTTCGAAGTACGTCGTGGCGCGACCGTAGATGTCGTCCTTGTCGTCGAGGCTCGGGAAGATCTCGGCAAAGTGCCCGAAGACCACGGTCTCGGTGACCTGGGTCCAAAGATCCCACGCCGCGCGAATGGCCATGTAGTCCGTCTGGCTGCCGTCATCGAACTCCTCGTCGAAGTAGGCAAGACCAACCTCGGTGTTGATCTTCCACTGATCGTCGTCACGCCACTGGTGGCCAATACCGGCGCTCATGCTCCAACGCAGGTCGAGCAGGGCCGCGAAGTTCGTCTCGGCGAAGGCGCTGAACCAGAAGTAGGACTTCTCAGAGAAGAACTGGTCGTACTTGGCGCTGCCGAGGGCACGGCGCTGGATCAGCTGGCCATCGGCCTCGGGGCGGTCCGCATCAAAGGCGTAGTACCAGAGGCCCTCGAGGGTGTAACGGTGTTGATCCAGCTCCCGGACGGCGCGTGCGTCGAGGGAGTAGGTCTGAATGTCCGCGTTGCCCTCGCTCTTGGAGAGGCCGATGTTCACGTTGCCGTGCCACAGCTCATCGATCTTGTCTTCTTCCGCTTCCTGAAGCAGGGCAGCGGTAGTGAGGGACGAAAGCGACGTCAGGGCCGCGGGGGTCTCGGGCTGGACATTCGGAAGTGTGAATGCCGCACCCAGGACGATGGGGAGAACGATCATGATCTTTTCCCTCGCTGGAATCGCGGGGGCTTTCAGGATGGAAGAGAAGGCCTCGGGCGAGCAAGCGCTCGGGGCCAGGTCGGGGAAGTCTTGGGAATGCTGGCGAGCCGTTTCCGAACCAGAATCGGGCTCGGGGCAGGGACTCAAGCTAGCCAGCGCATCGCTGCGCGAAGGCCGGCGGCGGTCCGAGAGCCGTGCCAGGTCAAGAGTTCGCCGTCGCAGGGTAAGAAGCGGCTCGCACGGATTCGAGCGCTCCTAACGAGTTCGTCAATGTGTCGGGCCTGGAAGGGGTAAGGCTCGGAGGGAAGGAAAACCCTATCGGGGTCGAGACGGGCGATTTCGGCGCCGGTGAGCTCCGGGTATCGGGGTCCCTTTCCGGACAACACGTTCGAGCCCCCGGCCGCTTCGAGCAAGCTCGAGAGAAATGTGTCCTGACTCGCCCCCATCCAAGGGCCGCGCCAGATCAGCACCAGGAATCGAACGGCGGGCCGCCCCACGGACAACTCCGCGGCGTCTCGCAGGGCCTCCTCCACCGCAAAGGCGAGCCGAGCGCCCGAGCTCCCACGGCCCACGGCCAGCCCAAGATCGACGAGCATCCGAGGCACATCAGCGACATCCTTGGGGAAGCTCGTGTGCACCGCAATCCCCCGGCTCCGCAGTGCCTCTACGTCCTCGAGGCGGTTTTCCTCCTCGTTGGCGAAGACGAGGCTTGGCGCCAGCCCCAAGATGCGCTCGATCGACGGATCCTTGGTCCCACCGACGCGCGTCACGCCGGTGAGCCCCTCTGCGGGGTGGACGCAGAACTTGGTCGCGCCCACAACTTGATCCCCGACCCCCAGGTCGAAAAGCGATTCGGTCAAGCTCGGGACCAGGGACACGTAGCGCGCGGGCGCCCCGTGGGAGGCCCACTCGCTCATGACAACTCGGGGACGTCCACGGCCGCGTAGCGCCGACCGTCGCGGACAAGACGCGTGAACGGGCGCAGCGGGTCGTGATAGGAGAGCGTGACCATGCCTTCGTCGGCGGCCCGTGCGAGCCACTTCGTGCGCATCTCAAAGGACCGGGGCACGTCCACGTCGTAGGCCATGATGTACGGCGGCTGGATGTGGTGCGTGGTGGGGATCAAGTCCCCCCAGAAGGCAGCCTTCGGACCGTCCATGCCCTCGCCGAAGAGAGCGACGGTCATGCCTTCAGAGTGCCCACCGACCTGATGCAGCGTGAGGCCCGGCAAGAGCTCCGTATCCTCCTCGTGCAAGTCCACGAGCCCTGCCGCCACCAGCGGCTCGATGTCGTCCGCACGGTAGCTGGCGCGCCGTGGGTGCTCCGGGGTCCGCGCGGCTATGAGCTCGGCCGCAGGGAAGTGAACGCGTGCATTGGGAAAGAGCGGCACCAGCTCATCGCCGCGCTCCACCACGAGGGCACCGATATGATCGAAGTGGCAGTGGGAGCAGACGACGTGATCGATCGACTCAAGGCTGTGCCCGAGGGCCCCCAGGGTGCCCGAGAGGCTGGTGGCCTCGGGCCGGTCGAGGTGGTAGATCCCGGCGAGTTTTTCGCTCCAACGATCCCCCATGCCGCCTTCGATGACGACCTTCATGCCGTCCTTCTCCGCCAGGTAAGGGCGTGCCGCCAGATGGATCGTGTTGTCCTCGGCCGGGGGCGTCATCCGCTTCCAGAGGTTCTTCGGCACGACCCCCCACATCGCCCCCCCGTCGAGCCGGAAGTAGGCGTCGAAGAGGTTGGTAATGCGCCAGCCCCCCGCCTCAAGCTCGTGAGGGCTCCAGGCGGGGGGCTGTGCGTCAGCGGATGGGGCGTGGGCCGATTCGGTCATGACCGAATCATAGCGCCGGAGCGCCCGCGGGTTAGAGGCTCTTCGCCGCCTTGAGCACCGCGCGCCCGATGATGATGCGCTGGATCTCGCTGGTGCCTTCGCCAATGGTGCAGAGTTTCGCGTCGCGCCACATGCGCTCGACCGGGTACTCGCGGCTGTAGCCATAGCCGCCGTAGATCTGAATCGCGTCGTAGCTGACCTGCATGGCCACCTCCGAAGCGTAGAGCTTCGCGATAGCTGCCTCGGTGCCGTACGAGGCGCCGGTGTCCTTGAGACGCGCCGCGTGGTAGCAGAGGTGGCGGGCCGCCTCGACCTTCACGCGCATGTCGGCCAGCTTGAACTGGACGGCCTGCTGGTCGCTCAGGGTGCCGCCGAACGCTTCGCGCTCCATGGCGTACTTGGTGGCGCAGTCAAACGCACCCGCCGCGATGCCAAGGGACAGGGCCCCGATCGAAATGCGGCCACCCTCAAGGGTCTTCATGAAGGTCTTGAAGCCTTCGCCCTCGGGCCCGAGCAGGTGGTCCTTCGGGATGCGCGCGTCCTGGAAGACCAGGCTGGCCCAGTCGGAGCCGCGCATGCCGAGCTTGACCTCGCCCGGCTCCAGCGTGAAGCCAGGCGTGTCGCGCGGCACCACGAAGGCGCTGATGCCCTTCGAACCGAGGCTCTTGTCCGTGACCGCCGTGGCGATGAAGACCCCCGCATGGTGTGCGTTCGTGATGAAGCACTTGCGGCCGTTGAGGACGTACTCGTCCCCATCGAGGTCCGCCGTGGTGAGCGTGCCGCCCGAGTCCGACCCGGCGCCCGGCTCGGTGAGCCCGTAGGCGCCCATGTACTCGCCCGAGATCAGCTTGGGGATGTACATCTCGCGCAGCCTCGCGCCGCCCCACTTCCAGATGGGGTACGTTCCAAGGCTGACGTGGGCAGCAAGGCCTGTCTCTTATACACATCTGACGC
>CAJXRJ010000017.1 GCA_913058555.1 uncultured bacterium | reverse complement strand
TCGCGTGGCTCATCGGAAGGCCCCTGGCGGCGATGATCGCCTCCATCGCGGGTGCCCTCGCCGGGTCCTTCGGGCTTCGATGGCGCCCCGGGTCGGCGGTTCCGCTGGCCCTGCTAGCGGCCGGCTTTGTTCCCATCGCAGGTTTTGGTGCACCGGCGACCCGCGCCGCCCTGGGACTCTCCATCGCGGCCCTCGCGTCCGTCGCCCGGCCCGGCACGGGGGGCCGCAGGCCATCGGGCCTGAACATACTCGGACTCGCCCTGCTGCTCGAATTGCTGATGGAACCGCGGGCGCCTTGGGAGCCAGGGGTCCAGCTGTCCTACGGGGCCACGGCCGCCCTGATCCTCGTCGCGCCCCTGGGGGCGAGGCGCCTGGCTTCCCTCCTTCCGCTGCAAGGAAACATCCACCCGATCGGGAGAAGCGGCCGCCGCCGCTCCCCTAGCTTGCGGGCCCTTGGCATCCGCGCGGTCCAGGCCTGCTCCCTTGGGGCGGCGGCCTCGGTGATCGCCTCCCTGGCGACGCTGCCGATCGTCTGGACCCGCTTCGGGGAATGGAGCCCCGTGGGCATCCTCGCCACACCGCTCGCCCTGCCCCTGGTCTTTCTCCTCGTCGCTTTCGGTTGGCTGTCCCTCGCCCTTCCTCCATGGGTAACGGACGCGCCACTCCAATGGACAACCGCCGCATTGCTCGCGGTCCTTTCCGCGGCGGACCACGCTCCCTGGTCGCCCCTCCCGCTTCCAGTTCGACCACTGCTGCTCCTCGCCGCGGGTTCCATCGCAGGCCTCGCGGCAATGGTCGCGCCGGACCAAAGTGGACGCGATGGCCCCGGCGGTGCCCTCGAAAGGTTGACGGGCGCCAACGGCCTCGGCTGGGCACGTCTATCCGCGGCGGCGTTCGCCATCGCCCTGGCCCCCTGGCCCTCGGCACGCGCCCCCATGAAAGCACCAGGACAATCGATCACCCCCTTGGCGACGGGATTCGAAGTGCACGTTCTCTGCGTCGGTGATGGCACCGCCGTCGTGGCCCGGGCCCCAGGGTCCCACGTGGTGTTGTTCGACGCCGGCTCCAGGGACCGCATCGGCGTGGGGTCCCGGGGCGTCGCGCCCCTCCTGTCCGCCATCGAAGCTGGCTCCGCCGACTTCGTGCTCTCCCACAACCACACCGATCACTACCGCGCTCTCCCCTGGCTAGCTCGGCGCTGGGCACCGGGGCACTGGCTTGGGGAAGTCCCCGACCCCGGGGAGGACCCATCGTTCCACGTTCCGTTTGCGGCGTCCGCAAACCACGGAACGGTCTCGCACGGGTCCCGTGCGGTGGACTTTGGTGGTGGGCTCCGTGGGCGCCTCGTCAGGGGTGGCCCCTTTGAGGGAAATGAAGGCTCGCTCCTGCTCGACCTGCGCTGGTCCTCCCCTGCCGAGGATCGGTCCCATTCCCTTGGGCCCCGTCCCATGGGGAAGGAGTACCGGGTGGTCCTTTCGGGGGACGCCGAGGGCGACGGCCTCGCAGCGATGCTCCGGGGCCAACGCGGGGCAGCTTGGCTCGACCCCGGCCCCGTGGACGCCTTGTTGCTCCCCCACCACGGCTCGTCGTCACGGCACCTGGGGTGGCTGCTCGATCACCTTCGGCCCCGTGAAGTTTGGATTAGCTCGTCATCGCCGGCGAACCACAGCACTGCCCAGGAATGCGAGCGACGGGGCGTCCCATTGCGGGTGACGGCCACAGAGGGCCCGATTCTCTGGCGAACCCAGGGGCCCTAGGTGATCCCATCGGAGGATCCCAGAGAAGCCCACGGCGCGGCTACGCACCCCGAACAACGAAATGCCCAAGGGATTCGGTGACGCATGTGGCCGAGTCCGATACTCCAGATGGGCCGCTCCCCATCCAGCGAGCCCCACCACCCGACGCCCATGATGCTTATCACTCCGTCAGCCCTGACCCTAGCCGCCCTGATCGCGGGCGCCGGAATCCAGCCCGCGAGTGGATCCCCTGGGCCCTCCCAAGAGTCCGCACCGCAGGAACCCAGTTCCCAGGCCAAGAAGCTGCCAAAGGCCGCGCAGTACGTCATCAAGACGGCCCAGGGGCGCTCCCTCCGGGGACTTGCCCGGGTCCATGGGGACGGCTCCGTGGAGTTCAAATCCGGGGGCCAGTGGATTCACCTCCCGGCCGAGCAGGTCGCCAGCACGACCCCAGAGAAGCAGGTTCTGGCCGAGCTGACGCGCCGCAAGAAGGACCTCTCCATCGCCCCCGCGGACCAGTTGGAATGGGCCCTCGACCAAGGCCTGCTCACCGAAGCCGTACGCCTAGGGGACGAGCTGATCGAGGCCCGCCCCCAGGACCTCGACCTGCGGGCGGTTTGCTCCTCCGCGGCCAAGATCCTGAGCGGAATGCCGGAACGCGGCACCGAAGGGGAACTCGACGCCCTTCGCTCGTTTGGGTCAAAGGGTCGCGGCTTCGTGCGCGAAGCGGTGATCGAGAGGGTCATGACGGCGGCCCCCCGCGCGGAGCTCTTGGCTGGATTCACGGCGGACCTGGCATCGAAGGACGTGGGCGTCCGTTCGTTCGCGCTCTTCGCCCTCGGCCGGCTCTTCCCGAAAGAAGATCCCCGCGGCGTCCTTCTCCATTCCATCTATGACCCCTCGGAGGAGGCCCGCATCTCCGCGGCCCGCGCCGTGGGCGACTTTGGTGCCGCCGAGGTGGGCAGGCCCCTGGTCGATGCCCTGACCTCCAAGACGCCGGCCGTGCGCATCCGTGCCGCCGAAGCCCTCGGCCACGCCCGCGTCGACAAATTCGTCCCGCCGCTGATGGATCGCCTCTATGCGCTGAGCCGCGCCGCCGGTGGCGTGTCGGCAGGGCGTCCGGCCCACTCCTACCTGTTCGTGGGAACGCAGACCGCCTACGTGCAGGACTTTGACGTCGAAGTGGCCCAGTTCTCCTCGGTGGCGGACCCGATCATCAACACCCTGACCACAGGCTCGGTCCTCGATGTCGGGGTGATCAACACGGCCCAGGTGACGATCCTCCAGGAAATCGCCACGGTGCGTCGGTCCCTCGGCCGCCTCACGGGGCAAGGGCAGCGCTGGAAGGCGCGCCAGTGGAAGAAGTGGTGGGAGAGCGACGCGTCGCTCCCCTATCGCGGCGCTGAGGGAGAGAAGGCATCCCCGCCGTCCTCCCACGGCAGGGACGCCAGCGACCGGACCAGGTCCGGCGCGCAGTCCCGTTAGTCCCCGTGGGTAAGGCGGTTGCAGGGGGTTCCTGAGATTCCTGCCTGCCGCTAGCAGGCCCCAGGGGCCGAGGGCAGGCCCCATTTGCATGCTCGAATTCGACAGTCGAGCTGCTAGCCTTCGGCCCATGGAACAAGTCGACAGGGGGAATAGCGCACTCCCAGGGGGTCACCCTCCCTACGAGGCCGCCCTCGCGGTGCGCGGGCTCGTGAAGCGCTATGGCCAGACGGTCGCCGTGAATGGCGCGGACCTGACCGTGGGCCGTGGGCAGGTCTACGGACTGCTTGGGCCCAACGGCTCCGGCAAGACGACGACCCTTTCGTGCGCCCTCGGGCTCCTGAAAGCCACCTCCGGCACTTGCACGGTGCTCGGTGTTCCAGCGCACAAGCTGCATAGGACAAAGGGCCGCGTCGGCTGCGTCTTCGACGTGCCCGCGCTGCTTCGGGGCCACTCCGTGGCCCAGAACCTCAAGTACCAGTCCAAGCTCCGGGGACACCGGGGCGGCCGGGGCCTCGACGAAGCCCTCCACCGGGTGGGCCTCGACGGATTTCAAAAGCGTCGAGCGGGAGGCCTCTCGCTTGGACAGGAAAAGCGCCTTGCCATCGCCGGCGCCATCATGGGCTCCCCTGAGCTCGTCGTCCTCGACGAGCCGCTTTCCGGCCTCGACCCCATGGGCGTGCGCGGCATGCTCGCCTTGCTCACTGAGCTCAAGGACGACGGGCAGACGTTGATCGTCTCGAGCCACCGCTTGCACGAGATGCAAGAGGTCCTGACCCACGCAGCGGTGATCCTCGACGGCGAAGTGATTCGCGAAGCGGCCCTCGATGATTACCTGGGGCGGCCGGGAACCTACGAGATCCGAGCTCAGGATCCGGAGGCCGTCAAGCGAGGCGCCGGAGTCGTTGGTGCCAGCCTGCTCGGGGTGGGCCCCGACGGGCTCCTGCGGGTCGAAGCCCCGCACGTGAATCCCGGCGCCCTCGCCGCGGCCCTCGTGGAGTCGGGTTCGGGCCTGATTCACTTCACGGAGGCGCGCATGGGGCTGCAAGCGTCCTTCGAAGCCATCGTAGAAGAGCGCCTCAGCGCCAAGAAAGCCGGAGGCGCAGCATGAGCGGTTCACTACGTGTCCTGCGGGCGGAACTGTCCCGCACCTTGACCTCCTGGGCCGCCTTGTTCGGCGTCCTCATGATCGTCGTGATCCCTTTCCTTTGGGTTTGGGTCGGCGTCCTCGCGGATCGCGCCGAGAGGCTCCAACGCATGGCCGAGGGACGGACGTACCTCGGGCTCTCGGAGGGCACGGGCTGGTCGACCATGGTGGACGGCTGGCGGCCGGCTCTCATGATCGCCACGGCACTCTTGCTGGTACAAACGGCGCGGTCCCTGGCGGGCGACAGGGAGTCCGGGGTCCTGCGCTTGGCGGTGACCCGCAGCGCTTCCCGATCCGGTGCGGTCGTGGGACGGGCGCTCCTGGGCCCCGTCATCACCTTGGGCATGGTGGCCTTGAGCGGACTCAGCGCGTATATGGCCGCATCGCTCTTCGGCGGCGACTTTGGGGACCTCGTGGAGGACGGTGACATGATCTTCTCAGCAGGGGAAGTCATGGATGAGCTCTGGCGAAGCATGCTGCCGGTGGTGCTCGGCATGATGGCTGTGCACTCCTTCGGACTGCTCATCTCCAGCCTCTCGCGCGGCCCGGTGATCGCCCTCGCCGCGTCCCTGGCCGTGGTTCTCCTCTGGGATATCTTCAAGGAGGACGTCGGCGACAAGCGGTGGTACGTCTTTGCGTCCCACGCGCCCACCTTCGCGGATGGATCCGGCATGCGTGAGCTCGCGGGGTTCTCCCGTGGGATGTCGGACGCGGGCATGCCCGAGGGCGTCTTCCGCATGGGCACGATGCTCTCCCCCGCCGAGGCCATCGTCTTTGTCCTCCTCGCATGCCTCGCGGTCCGGCGCAGACCCCTCTAGGAATGGCCTTCGGGATCCCGGGGAACGGCTTCGACGAGGGCCCGCTTACGGGCTCCCTGCGCCGCGCCAAGTAAGAGTCAGCTCACCACTTCGACTCAGACTTGGCTTCGCCCTGGAACCGGCGGGTCCAGGCTCCCACGATGGGGGCCGATGACACCTCGCCACTCCTCCCTGGCGGCGGCCGCGCGGAGGGCTCTTGGAGCCCTGGCCCCCGTCCTGTTGGTTTCGATCGGATTGGGTTCCTGCCAAACGGCCCCCGACCGCTCGATCCCCGATCCCCTTCCCGAAACCCTGAGCTGGGCCCTGCCCCCTTCCGACGGCACGGCCTTCCTTGGCCTTGAGGTCCGTGAAAACGACTCGGGGTCCCTGGAGAGCCTCTCGTTCGACCCCGGCGTCCGGGTCCATAAGGTGACCGAGCGTTCGCCCGCCCAGGCCGCGGGGATCCAGGTCGACGACGTGATCCTCGAGATGGACGGCGTGGAGCTCGCGGTACCCGAGGACCTCGAGGCGCTCTTGCGCAAGGCAGGGGGCGGCGCCCGCGCGGCGCTCAAAGCCCAGCGCGGGGACACGGTCTTCAACATCGAACTCAACCTCGGTGGGAAGGACGCCGCCTCGGCCCCATCGGCGAGCGAAGCCTTCGTGCTGGACCCGGCCCGCTCCCGCGGCGCCTGGGGCACAGGAGACGGGGCCGTGCTCGTTTCCCGGGCCGCCGATGGCCCCGTGGGCAGCCTCCCCTTGGGGGCCCGCGTGGTGGAACTCAACGGGGAAGCGATCGTGTCTGGCCGCGGTCTGGTGCGACGCCTCATCAGCATGGACCCCGGCACCACCGTCGAGCTCGGCATCGCGGAGGCAGGCGGCGACGTCGAGCCCCAGAAGGTCACGCTCCTGGATGAGGGCCGCCGCACGACGCGCTTTTCCATCCCCGTGGTGGCCACCTATTCGGCGACCCCCGATCGCACGCGGGAGGACTTCGTTCTCCTGGACCTCTACCTGATCTCGCTCTTCCGGTACTCCCGCGAAGGCAAGGAAAAGCAATGGCGTGTCCTGCGGTTCTTCCAGTTCGCCAGTGGCGTCGGGGAGCTCGACGAATGATGGGCTTGCACCTCCTCCTGGCCGCGGCGGCAGCGGCCCCAAGTGCTCCTCTATCCCTGAACCTGCCCCCCGATGCGCCGGCCGGCGACGCCTCCTACATCGATGCGTCGGTCCGCGTGGACGGCGAGCTGCTCGACTGGGCCTTTGTGGACATTGACGGGGACGGGAACGACGAGCTCGCCCTGTCGACGCGCACCCCGCGGGGTGCCAGGGAGCTTCGGCTCCACAAGATGACGTCGAAGAGGATCTCGCCGGAGCCGTACCAGACGATTCCGATGCTGAAGGACATCGTCGCCTGGACCTTTGCGGACGTGCGAGCGGACCTGGGCGGGCGGGAGCTCGTGCTCCTCACGCGCCAGGGCGCATGGTCCTTCGACCCTCGAAAGTCGGGCTACAAGAACAACATCTCGAAGCTCTGCGAGCTGGCACTCCTGTACGACGTGCCGAGCCCGCGGGCGCTTCCCTACTGGACCTACGTCCTCGACGGCCCCGGCGCCGGCGGCGACCAGCTGATGCTCCCAGAGCGAACCGGCTTTAGCATCTTTGGCCCCCGCAAAGTGAAAGTCGAGGGCGAGCTCCCCTGGGCCGCGAGGACGACCTATCGGCGCACCTCGGGATGGACCCCCCCCGACCCCAACGACCAAGCCCGCCGCCAGCGCGAGGCGGAGCGTGAGGGGGACAAGCGCCAGGCGCGCTTCTCGGTGACCGTCGGTGACTCCCTTCAGCCATTCCTGGGCGACGGCGCCTCTGGCAGCCTCGTGGAGGACGAATTCCGCATCCAAGCGCCGGCCATCATCGACGTCAACGGCGATGGCAGGCGGGACATGCTCCTGCTCGACGGCAAGCGGCTCAACGTTTACCTGGCGGGTCCGAACGGCATCCCCGAACGCCCCACGCGGGTCGAAGAGATCCCCGCCTACCTCGAGAAGGACGGCGAGCGTGCAGCCCTCAGGCTCGTCGACGTCGACGGCGACGGGGACCGGGACGTGCTCGGGATCTGGAGCGAGGATGTCGATGGCTTCAAGAACGCACAGTGGCGCATCTACGTGATGCGCGCGGAGCCCGATCGAATGCTGCCCGCCAAGCCCACGCAGGTTCTGCGCTTCGAGGCAGCGGAGCTACGTGTGGTCGTCACTGACGTGGACGGAGACAAACGTCCGGACCTTGCGGTCAGGCGCTTCGAGCTGCCGGGCATGCTCGACACGGTCACCGGCCTTGAGTTCAAGTACGCCCAGTTGATCTACCTCGGCACCAAGCGCGGCGGCTTCGAGCGCAAGCCCACGCTGCGAAAGGAGACCACCTTCGACGAGGACAGCGTCCAGGAAGTCCTCGCGAACCGCGTGCTCGCCATGGACTGCAGTGGCGACGGGATCGCGGACCTAGTGGAGGTCAATCTCAAAGGCGAACTCGGCGTGCGGCGGGTCACGAAGGACTCATCGTTCTTTGGGGGCAGCAGCTGGAAGATCGACGACGGCTACTGGAAGCAGTACGCCTCCCGGGGTTCGGTCTCGTCCCTCGACGTCCGCGACCTCAACAACGATGGCCTCGGGGACATCATCAGCGCCTCAGACTCCGTCCTCACCGTCTACCTCTCCCAGAAGCGATGATCGATCTCCACTTGACGCGCAGCGAATCGGCGGGCCGCCGGAATGGCTGGCTCCTGGGTGCTTCCTTGGTCGCCCTTGGCACACCGTTCCTCGCCGGCGCAAGCCCCGCGGGGCCCAGAGAACCGACCCCTCCACAGGAAGGCGCCGTGGGGCCCGAGGGTTTCCATGAAACGCGGATCGACCTGCCGCGCCGGGGCGTCACCTTGGCCCTGCGGGACCTGACCGGGGATGGTGCCCAGGAACTCGTCCGCGTCGACGCCGGCGGTGCCCTCGCCCGCCGTCTCGGGAAGGGCGGCTCCTACGAAGTACAAGGCGCTCTCCTGCCCTGGCCCGGCACCACCGTGGGCTGGGACATGGCCGACCTTGAGGGCGCTGGGCGGACCGACCTTCTCATGGTCGCCGACGGCCGCACCGCCACCCGCGTGCGCTTTGATCAGGACACGGGCTGGGCCCAGCCCAAGGCCCTCTTCGAAACCAATACGTACCTCCCCTCAGGCGTCGCGCGCGTGCCGTTCGCCAGGGACATCGACGCGGATGGGCGGCTCGATCTCGTCATGCCCGGTCCAGGGCGCTTCCACGTGCGCCTCAACCGCGGGTTCGGCGCCACGGATCCCAAGGCCCTGGCTTGGTCGACGCCGGTGGAGGTGGGCTACGAGCCCGAGATTGACTACGAACTCGGGGACACCGACCGGCTGTCGGCCACCTTCGGCCAGAGCGTCCGGGTGCCGTGGTTCAGCATGTTTGACGTGGATGGCGACGGCCGTCAGGACCTCGTGTCCGAAATGGACGACCGCGTATCGTTTCACCTCGCGCGCCCCGAGATCGACGCACTCCCCACCTGGGAGCTCGATCTGTCCAAGCTCAAGAACGACGTCAGCGCCAGCGACATTGACCTCGACGACCTCCTGAGCGCCGTGGCGGGATTCGCCCAGTGGCGCATCGAGGACCTCGATGGAAAGGCGCCCAAGGACCTCATCATTGGCTCCGAGGGCACGTTCAAGGTCTACCTCGGCGGCGCCGAGGCGGGCCCCGTCAACAAGCCCGATCAGGTCCTGAAGGCGAGTGGCAACGTGCTCTACTTCTTTGTGCGCGACGTCATCGGCAACGCCCGCCCTGACCTGCAGATCGTGCGCGGAGAACGCATCTCGCTCGCCAGGCTCGTCAAGTACTTGATCGTGCCGGGCAAGCTCGACTTCGACGTCTTCACGTACCAAAACGAAGGCGGCACCTTCTCGAAGCGTCCTACGAAGCGAACCACCCTCGCCCTGCGCGTTCCCCGCATCCTGAGTCTCGTCGATGACTTCGAGGAGCTGTCCGACGAGCTCGAGGCCCAATGGGACATCCCCGCTCGGCGGGTCGATTGGGACGGGGACGGCAAGCTGAACGACATCGTGGACGAGCGTGACGGCAAGCTCGTCGTTTATCAGGACTGTGCGCCTCCCCCCCAGAAGTTCGAAGACCTCTCGATGAAGCGGGGACTTGACGGGCTCATTGAGAAGGTCGTGCTCCAGGACCTGGACCGCCTGGATGACGGCGGTGAAAGCGTCATCGACCTGGGAGCCCTCGACGCCTTCGCGGTGGCCCCGGGCAAAGCGCTTCGCGACGCCACCAAGGGGCGCACGCCCGCCGCGTCATTTCCCCTGTGGGAAGGCGAGGACGACCGCGCCATTCGCGTGAAGGACCTGGACGGCGACGGACGGATGGACTTCATCACCGTCGTTGACGGACCAGGCAACACGTTTCGGGTCCAGCTGCTCATTCGAAAGTAGCGGCCGCGGAGTGGACCCGGGATCGACCCCGGGTGGCCCGAGAGCGTCCGCGGGCCGGTAGCTCGCCGAGGGACGGACAATCCTTTCTGGCATTTCAAATGCCACTTCAGCCCCGGCGCGCCGATAAAGTGGTACGTCATTGACCACTTTATCCCTAACCACTCCCCCCCTTCTCCTTATGAGCCTCTACGAACGCCTGGGCGGCGAGCCCGCTTTCACCGCCGCTGTTGACGATTTCTACCGCCGAATGCTGACCGACGAGCGCGTCGCAACGTTCTTCGACGACGTCGACATGGAGGGCCAGATCGCGAAGCAGAAGGCGTTCCTCACCTACGTCACCGGCGGCCCAGCGGAGTACACCGGCAAGGACATGCGCGCCGCCCACGCGCCACTCCTGGAGAAAGGACTGAACAGCTCCCACGTGGACGTGGTCATCGAACACCTCGGAGCCACGCTGCTTTCCCTGGGTGCGGCCCCCGACGATGTGGCGGAGGTCGCGAAGCTCGCCGATTCGGTTCGCGCCGACATCCTGAGTCAATGAGCGTCGATCGCGTGCGTGAGGCGCCTGCCGTCGTCATCGATGGCCGGCGTCTCCCTATCGTCGAGGGCGCCACCGTCCTCGAGACCCTCGAGGCTAGCGGCATCGATGCCGCTAGCGGCTGCCGAGCGGGCACCTGCATGAAGTGCGTGCTTCGCACGGATAGCCCGTTGCCCGTAGGCAGCCAGAAGGGCCTGCGGGAGCCCCTCGTGCGGGAAGGCGCGTTCGTGAGCTGCCAGACGCGCCCCACGGGGGACATCGTGCTCCGCGGAGCCGCCGCGCCGGTGCCCTTGGATGCGCACGTTCGCGGGGTAGAGACGGTCTCCAAAGATGTGGCTCGGGTCTTCCTGGAGCCCGCGTCGACCTTCGAGTACGCCCCAGGCCAGTACCTGGATGTGATTCATCCCACGGGGGCGAAGCGGAGCTACTCCATAGCGAGTCTCCCTGCGTCCGGCCTGCTCGAACTCCACGTGCGGGCCGTGCCCGGCGGACTCGTGAGCTCCTGGCTCCACGGCCGCCAGCCGGGCGATCACCTATCGATCCAAGGCCCGTTCGGTCAGTGCTACTACCTACCCACCGACCCCGCCCAGCCTTTGTTGCTCGTGGGCGCCGGCACGGGGCTCTCGCCGCTCTTGGGGATCGCAAGGGACGCTCTGGAACAGGGACACACAGGGCCCATCGATCTCGTGCACGGTGGCCTGATCCCGGAGAGGCTCTACCTCCAGGAGGAGCTCCGCGCGTTCGCCAGGGAGGCCCCGTCCCTACGGGTCCACCACTGCGTCCTCAAGGAAGCGACGCCCCACGAACACGAGGGGCCGCTGGACCAAGTGGCCCTCAAGCTCGCGGGCGCCCAGGCACCTGATGCGGCGAGGAAACGGGCTTTCCTTTGCGGCGATGACGCCATCGTGCGCACGCTCCAAAGGAGCTTCTTCCTGGCGGGGGTCCCGTCACGGGAGATCTTCGCGGACCCGTTCACACCCGCGGTTTCCTGAGCGAACGCGAGATACGGGCGTGGTGGGAATCCCCATCGCGCCCGGACTCCTATGATTGGGGAGAACCGAGCGATCCCCTTGCGAATCACCCTGCACACCGACTACGCCCTGCGCGTGCTGCTCTACCTGGCCCCCCGGCCTGGGGAGCGGGTGGCTACCGAGACCATCGCTACGTCCCACGGCGTTTCGCTGAACCATCTCCAGAAGGTCGTCCGGTCCCTGGGCGAGCTGGGCTACGTCGCGCTGCACCGCGGCGCCGGTGGAGGGGTCGAGCTCAAGATGGACCCAAAGGACATTTCCGTCGGCGCCGTAGTGAGATCCCTCGACGACGCGACGTCCCTGGTGGAGTGCTTCCGCGCGGACACGAACGAGTGCGTGATCGCGTCCGCATGCAGCCTCAAGGGCGCCCTCGGAGAAGCTCAAGAAGCCTTCTACGCGACCCTCGATCCGGTGACGCTCGCCTCCCTGATTCGCGGGAAGCGAGGGAAGGACCTGCGCTCAGCCACTGGCTGAACGCGGCCCCCGCGCCTTGCCGCCCGCGAGGTGCGCCAGGTAACCGAGGATCCACGCGCTCGACGTGGTCCCGTGCACCCATACCCACAGCTCCCGCGCTTCGGGTGAAGCCGCGGTTTGCAGCGCCACACCGCTGAGCACCATGGGCCCCACCAGGAGCGCCAGAAGAAGCCCGGTGAGGCGGCGTGCCCACGGGCGGAAGATGCGCGGGGCTACGTGCCCGCTCCAGATCAAACCCACCGCGAACACCGCCAGGGGCGCCGCGAAAAGATGCAGCGTTCGGACGAGGGGCAGCCCGGGATGGATGTCCGTCCACTCCAGGAGGAGCTCAGGGTCATCGGGCTCGGCCCCCGGGGACCACACGTAGGCCATCCAAGCCCACAGGATTCCCGAGGCGGCGACGCCCAGCGTCGCCGCGTGGAAGAACCGTTTGGTTGCTGGCTTCATGGGTCGCACTCGCCGACTCAGGAACCAGCGGGGCACTTGCCCGTCGGGGCGCCGGTTGCCTTGTTCGTCTTCGGCTGGGTCTTCGGCTGGGTCTTCGGCTGGGTCTTCGGCTGGGTCTTCTTCTGGGGGGTCTTCTTCTGGGGGGTCTCCTTCTGGGGGGTCTCCTTCTGGGTGGGCTCCTTCTTCGCCCTGCCGACCTTCTCACCCAGCACCTCATGGAGGGCAAGGATCCGGCGTGACGCATCCGCCACCGCGCGGCACGTCAGCGTCGCCCCCGTCGTGCCGTCCAGGCCGCGCCCCAGCCGAAGCCCACGGCCCTGGCGCCTTCCTTTGAGCGAGGCATAGAACCGGTCCTGGGCGAGGTACTCCGGCGGTTCCCGGAACACCACGGTGTCGACGGCCATCACTGCGCCCTCCGGGGATACCGCCACCATGAGCGTCTCGTTCTTGGTCCGCACCTTATGGGCGTCGAAGAACGCGGTCCCCACGACCTTGCCTTTGCGGCGCGCCACATACGCGAACGTCGTGGACTTCTTGGGCGCCTTCTGGCCCGCAAGCTCCCCCACTCGCTTGAGCTCCTTGGGGTTGAGTTTGCACGTCACACGCTCGATCTTGGCACCGGGGAACGCGGCGGCCAGCGCCTTGTCGATCAAGGATGGCGCCTTCTTCTGAACAGGCGCACCGGACACCAAGGCCAAGCACGCGAGGAATGCGCCAAGGGACGAGCGCATGATGGAGCCGCGTCGGTTTTGCATGGAATCAGAAGGCATAGCCAATAAGGAATCGTGCGACGTCGTCGCCTTCGTCGAGGGTGGTGTAGTCAGCCTTCAGGACAATCTGATCGAGGGGTCGGTAGTTCAGGCCAAAGGTCGTGAAGGTGTCATCGATGCCGGCCCCTGGGGCCAAGCCGCCGGCGAGGCTCGCTTGGGTGTCAATCTCCTCGTAGCGCACGAAGAGGTCGAGGGTCTGGTTGGGGACGGAGTCGGTCAACGAAAGCAGATCGAAGCCCGCCTCGAGGTACCAGCCATCGAGGCGCTCGGCGAGGTTCTCACCGGTTCGCGCGTTGAACTCAGCCGTTTCATCGACCATCGCTTGGGCCCAAAGACCCCGTAGGAGCCAGGGGCCCTGGTTCCATTCCGCGTGCACATCGACGATCGTGGTCTTCAGGTCCTCAGGAATTCCAACCCCGGACTTGCCGTGGAAGCACGAGGCACCGACCACCAAGCCGGGGGTATCGACGTAGTCGAGGCGCGCAGCGACGGCCACGTGTTCGGTGGACGCGCGGTTGCCCTTCTGACGGCCCCCGCGGAGTCCGCGGGCGTCGAACTCTTCACCGTTCAGTCCATTCAGGGCGTAGCCCGTCCAGGCGAGGGGACCGACCTGGCCGTAGCCGCCAAGGCCGTTGGCGCGCCAGGTCGAAGGGATGATGCGACGCTCGGTCTCGGGGCGCGCCGCGGGAAGGAAGGTCGTGGGCTCATGCCGCTCGTTGATGAAACCGAGGGGCACGAGCACTGTGCCCCCTCGTAGGGCGATGGAGTCCGTGAGCAGGTGGTCGATGTAGGCGAACTCGATGGAGACGCTGCCGGAGGAGTCGGTCGTCGCGGAGTTCGAACCTGTTGTGCCGTGCTCGATCTCGATCTCCGAGTTGAAGATCCAGCGGTCCGAGAAGCGTGAGCCGAAGTACATGACCCAGCGCAGGGCGTCGAAGTTGTCACCGTCCTGGTCCCGGCGCTCCTCCAGAAGGAACTCTCCGTAGCCGCCGAACGACAGGCCGTCTGCGCTGTAGACGTTCGCGGCCCGGGGCGCGAGGTTGCGGGCGGCGATCCTCAGCCAGGCCGCCTGGAGCTCGGAGTCTGGCTCCCCACCGGGGGCACCGGCGACCTCGGCCTCGGCGAGGACGTCCATGGCCGCCTCCAGTTCATCCTGGAGCTTGGCGTTGTCCCCCTCCACGGCGCGTAGCCGAGCTTCGAGGGCGTCGAGGCGGTCGTCTTGGGGGGTGGAGGGTTCCCCCTGGAACACACCGGAAACAGGGGCTGGGCCGATGAGGGCGGCGAAAAGAAGCAGCTGCATGGGAAGGGACCCGCCAGAGTCGGCGGGAAAGCGTCGGTCTTGTGGTTGGGTCGGGGGCGCCGGGCCGGGCGCCCCCTGGGGCCAAACGAAGCGGCCCCTGAGGGACGCGGATTCGACACCCGCCCGAGGGGGAGCTCAAGCGCAAATGAGACTCAATCGCAAATAGACCAAGAAGGTCCGGCTTACGACATCCCAATGACATCCCCGCCGCCCCGGTGGCCGGCGGTCCGGCAATGGCACATCGCCCGGTCTCTCCACAGAACTCGAACGACCATGCCGCGGTCCCCCGGGCCCGGCAGCCCCTACCATGGTCGGATGTTGATTCCCCTCGCCATCGCCCTCGGAGCCCTCGCCGGCCCCGGGCCAGAGGACGCCCAGGAACCCGTGCCCCGCGCGCTTCGCAGCGCCATCCTCGAGTCGATCTCAAGCGCCAGCGCGCCGATGTCCTTCGAAGTCGAAGAGCGGATGTATCGGGTGGACCTCGGCTGCGAGCTCGGGCGCCAGCTCGTGGCACACCTGAACGGCAGGGCTCCCGCCACCGAGGATTCCCTCGCGGACCTCGTCGAGTTCATCGAAGAGTGCACCGATACGGACGACGCCGACGCGATTGCGGTCGAAGTCCCGGATAGCTTCCGCCACTACCGCACCACGGGCGCAGGCACCCGCAGGCTCCACGAAGCACTCGACGACGAGGGCCAGCTCGTCTGGGCCATGCTCGTGGACGGCGACCGACAGGTTCGGTTCGAAGCCGAGGGTGGCTCGCTACGGGTCGGTCCCAAGGAACCCGTGAAGCGTGCGCGAAACGCCACCATGGCGGGTACCCGCGAGCACATGGCTCCCCTACCGATCTCCGGACCGTGGTTCCAAGCTATGGCGCGCACCGAGTGGGTCGCGCGCCCCTCCAAGTCGGGCAAGCGCGTGCTTGCGCCCTTGGACCGCGACGGCCGGCGCCTCGATATTGCCCTGGACTACCCAGTGGATGCGGCCGAGGACTCCGCGTTGCTGCCCCACCGTGTGGTCGCCACCTACTACGGCGTTCGCACCAACGGCGGCGAGGCCAACCTCTTCGCCTGGTCGAACGCCGAGGGCGGCCCGTTCCTCACCGATACCCTGCGCATCACCCGCGGCGAAGACGTCATCGAAGTCCGCCACGTCACGCGCTCCTCGCCGACCTTCGGCGTGCGCCCCAAGGAAGTCCGCCTGGTGATCCCGCGCCCCGGCGCCGTCGAGGTCGCGAGCAATGCCGGTTGGTCGTCCTTCAGGCGCCGCGAGGTCCTCCCGAAGGAGTGGAAGGACCTCGTCGAGATCCAGCGTTAGGCTCGACCCGCAGGACACCAGACCCAAGGAAAGGGCCGCCGGGGATTCACTCCCCGGCGGCCCTTTCCATTGGTCCAGATCCTTGCGGTTCGCGCCGCGGGACCTCTGTCCCTACTCCGCTTCGTTCGCGGGACCGAAGGTGCCGTCGACGAAGGATTTGAAGCCCTGAATGGCCGTGCGCTGCGTGTAGAAGTCGAGGCCCCGTAGGGCACCGAGCTCCTCTCCACCACCGGCGCGGCCCGGGCCGCCGTGCACAAGACCGGGGAGGACCATGCCGGGGGGCAGAGCCTGCTCGGCCATACGATCCGATCCCACCCAAATGCGGCCGTGGTACGGCGCAGCGCCAATGACGAAGGCTTCGGACCACTTGGCATCGTTGGAGTAGGCACTCACGACGAGGCCGCCGTCACCGCGGTTGACGAGGTCGATCGCCTTCTCGACGGTGCCGTCGTAGGGAATGATCGTGGCCACGGGCCCAAAGACCTCAAGCTCGTGGAGGATCTCCGCCTCGGGGTCCTTGGCGAGCATCAGCGTCGGCGAAACGAAGCAGCCGTCCCGGGGCGGCTCGGGGCCGCCGGTGACGATGTCAGCGATCTCGGAGAGGCGCTGGATGCCCGCGCGCACGTCCGCGTGCTGGCCGGAGTGGGCCACGGGGCCGAGGCGCACTCCTTTCTCATCCGGTGCCCCCTGGGGGAAGCGACCGAGTTCCGCCACGAGGTCGGCCTTGACCTCGTCCACGCGATCGGTGGGCACAAAGATCCGTCGCACGGCGGTGCACTTCTGTCCGGCCTTCTGGCACATGTCAAGGCCGACGTTGCCGATGAAGAGCCCATAGGCCTCGGCGTCTGCCTCCACGTCGGGCGCCAGGACGGCGGCGTTGATGGAGTCCGCCTCGATGTTGACCCGCACGTTGTGGCGCACGAGGGTCTCGTGCCCGCGGATCTTGATGCCCGTGGCGGCCGAACCCGTGAAGGCGACGCAGTCCTGACCGTTGAGGTGGCTCAAAAGATCGCCCGCGCTACCGCAAACGAACTGGAATGCGCCCTCGGGAACGAGCCCCGACTCCACCACCACCTGGGCGATGCGCCAGGCGATGAGCGCGGTCGCGCCGCCGGGCTTTTCGATGACCGGCACGCCCGCGAGGAGCGAGCAAGCGGCCTTCTCCATCATGCCCCAGGCGGGGAAGTTGAAGGCGTTGATGTGCACGGCCACGCCGCGGCGGGGGACGCGGATGTGCTGGCCCCAGAATCGCGCGGTGCGGCCGAGTTGCATGCCGTCTCCGTCCGGCAGGAACGGGCGGTCACCGAGGCGCTTGCCAAAGGAGGCGTAGGCGGCCAGGGTGCCAGTGGCACCGTCGATGTCGAACTTGGCGTCGCCGCGGGTGTTGCCGCCGTTGCGTGAGCCCATCTCGATCAGCTCTTCGCGGGCCTCGTGGATCACGGCAGAGAGGCCCTTCAGCATCTGGGCGCGCTCCGCGAAGGTCATCTTGCGCAGGGCCGGGCCGCCCACGTCACGTCCATGGGCCACGGCGGTGGCGAAGTCGAGGCCCTGGGTGCTGCAGCGCGCGACGATCTCGCCCGTGGTGGGGTTTTCGAGGGCAGTGCCTTCGCCTTGGCCCGTTTGCCACTGGCCGGCGAGGTAGCTTTGAAGAGTCTGCATAGGAGGCGTTCTGAATCGGTGGAAAGCGCGCGGTGACCCGCGTTCGCGGGCGAAGACGATATCCGATCGGGGCTTCCCTGGGGCCGAAGGGAGCCCGTGAAGCGCCCGCGAAGTCCCCTGGGAGTACCCAGGGGCCCAGGCCACTAGCTACCCTCGTGCCATGAGCGATCAAGGCGACACGCCGGCCGGGTCCGGCGGCGAGGCAGCGGGCGGCCCGATGGGCTCCCCCACGGCCGGACGGTACTTCCCGGAGAACAGTTTCAAGGACAAGGTCGTCGTGGTGACCGGCGGCGGCACGGGGCTCGGCCTTGAGATCAGCCGGGCCTACGCGGCCCTCGGCGCCACGGTCATCGTGCCCTCCCGGACCCCGGAGAATCAGTCAGCGTTCCTGGACGAAGCCAAGGCCCGCGGCTGGAAGGCCGCGGGGGCCCAGGTGGACGTGCGTGAGCCGGACGCTGTCCGGCGCCTCGCCGAAGGCATCGAGGCCGACCACGGCCCCGTCGATATCTTGATCAACAACGCCGCGGGCAATTTTGTTTGCCCCGCGGAACGCATGAGCTCCAACGCATGGCGCGCCGTGCTTGGGATCGTGCTGGACGGCACGTTCTATTGCTCGAGGGAGTTCGGCAAGCAGATGATGCGATCGGAACGCGGGGGCTCGATCTGCAACGTGATCGCCACCTACGCCTGGACCGGCATGCCAGGCGTCGTGCACTCAGCCAGCGCCAAGGCCGGGGTCCTCGCCATGTCGAAGACCCTCGCCGTGGAGTGGGCACGCCACGACATCCGCGTCAACTGCGTCGCACCCGGCCCCTTCGAGTCCGACGGTGCCAAGCAAAACCTCTGGCCCAACGAAGAGGTCGAGCAGCGCATCCGGAACTCCGTGCCCCTCGGGCGTTTCGCGGACCGGGACGAAGTGGCGGGGCAAGTCCTGTGGCTGACCTCCGACGCGGCCCGCTACGTCACGGGCGCCAACATCACGATCGACGGCGGCATGAGCCTCGGGGCCGGCGGCATGTGGCAACCGGGCGAACGCGTGTCCCGCGGAGCCCGGGCCGAGCGGGGGAACGCCTGATGCTCGAACCATCCAACGACCGCGGGCACCTCGCCACGGAGAAGGCCAACCCCGCCTCTGCGAACCTGGAATCCCTCACGCCCCTCGAAGCCGTCGATCTCCTGCGCCAGGAGGACCAGGCCGTGCTCTCTGCCATGGAAGGAGCACGGGAAGCCCTCGCGGGCCTCGTGGCCTCCGCGGGCGAGACCCTACTCCAAGGCGGCCGCATCTACTACGTCGGCGCCGGCACCAGCGGACGCCTCGGCTTCCTCGATGCGTCCGAGTGCCCCCCCACTTTTGGCGTCGAGCCCGATCGTGTCCAGGCCATCCTCGCGGGCGGTCTGGACGCCCTCGTCGGCCCCGTGGAACGGGCGGAGGATGATCCCGACGCGGCCGCCCAGGAGGTGGATCGCCGCGCCATCTCATCCAAGGATCTCGTCATCGGCATCGCGGCGGGTGGAACGACCCCCTTCGTCCATGGCGCCCTCAAGAGAGCCCGGGAACGGGGGGCGCGCACGGCCCTCATCGCTTGCGTGCCCGCGTCCCAGGTCCCCGACGACTACGACCACAGTGTCCGCTTGATCGTGGGCCCTGAGGTCCTGGCGGGCTCTTCGCGCATGAAGGCGGGAACGGCCACGAAGCTCGCGCTGAACGCCATCACGACCCTGGCGATGGTTCGCCTCGGCAAGACCCATCAAGGGCACATGGTCGACGTGGACACCCAGGCCAATTCCAAGCTCGTGGACCGCGGCGCCCGCCTCGTCTCCAAGTTCACCGGCGTGGACCGTACCCGCGCCCTCGAACTCCTCGGGGCCGCAGGCGGTCACGCCAAGACCGCGATTGTCATGGGCGCCTTATCCCTTGATGCCGCCGCCGCGCGCGAGCGTCTGGACGCCACCGGCGGGTTCCTCGGCAAGGCCCTCGCCCCTGACGGGCAGGAGTCACAATGAAACCGGACGCCATTATCTGGGGCGGCCTCGGATTGGCCCTCGTGATGTTCTTCACGTGGGCCCTCGAGGTTCACCGGACCCTGCGCGAGATCCTGAGCGAGCTCAAGCGCGTTCGGGAAGAGCTCGAGGACCGCAACCGTATGCAGTAGCGGCTGCGCGATCACCCAAAGCGGCAACGCCCCGACCCTCTGCTCTCCTCCAAGACTCAGGGCCCCCCTCCAAGATTCAGGGACGGAGGAGCCGCGTCTTCACCCGTGCGAGAAAAGGCTCCCAGTCAAACGCCGGGCCGGGATCGATTTTGTGCCCGCCCACGTGGAAGTGCCCGACGATCCCCTGGAACGCGGGCTCCTCCTCCTCGGGAATGCGGCGATTCAAGACCGCGCCGCCGGCGCCCCGAGGCGCCTCCGCGGGAAGGTTGGGGAAATGCCGGCAGAGGGTCGCCGTGAGGCGCACGAGGGAGTCGTACTGCTCGGGCGTGTAATCGTATTGCTGCAACGATTGGCCGTGGATGCCCCCGCGAATGACGTGGTCCCGGGCGGCGAAGCCCTCGAAGCGCGCGGTGCGCACGCCGAGCTCACGCGCGGGCTTCGGAAGCGTCAAGCGCACCCCGTCCGGCCCGGGCTCATACCAACGTGCCAGGGTCGCATCGCCCTTCTCGTTCAGTGGGTAGGCGCCGATCTGTGCGATCTCCACGCCCACGGACCGATCGTTCGCCTGGCGCGCATGCCATCCGGTATCCCGGAGATCCAACGTCTGATAGATCGTGCCGTCGACGTCGATCATGAAGTGCACCGAGAGACAGCGCCGATCGTGAAGGACCTTGAAACACGTCTGGCTCACACCACACACGTCGTAGTGAAGCACAAAGAGCTCGAGGGCCTGCTGAAGGGCCAAGAGGTCTCCGTCCGGCGGCACGAGCACCTCGCCGGTCCTGCGGTCCTTCCGGCCCGGCGCATAGCGCAACTCACCCTCGGGGGGCGTCTTCGTAGTGATGGGCGGGCGCTCGAAGTGCAGGTCCGTCTCGTAGGCGCTGTAGCCGTTCGAGTCCGTCCAAAGCACCACCGGCGCGCCCACATGCAGGCGCTCTCCGCACGCGATGATGTAGTCCCCCACCGACGCCTCGAGGACCTCCGGGGCGAAGGCGGGCTTTTCGGTAGCGCAAGCCGAGAGGCCTGCCGTGAAGATCGTGAGCGCAAGGGAGAGGGGTCGAACCATGGCGACAGGCTAACCTCTCACGCCAAGATCACCACCGTTCCCAACCCGGGGCCCTGGGAGCCGTCCCCTCGCTGCCGGCATGGTGTTCTTACCCCTCCCTGGGAGGCGAAGGGACACGGTCGTCCCTTGCGAAGCCGCGCCCCCATCTCCGAATGAACCACTCTCAGCCCGCCCGCCTCCTCCACGAATTCTTCGCCCGGGCGGCGTCGACTCATCCAGGGCGCCGCGCCATCGAGATTCCGCTCGACACTGGGCGCGGGGGAAGGCGCGGGCCGAGCCCGGCAGAATCCGCAGGAACGACCTACGCAGAGCTGGACGCCGAAGCGAACCGCGTGCGGGATCTCGTGGAGCCGTTCGTGAACGGGGAGTGCGTCATCGCGATCTTCCTACCGATGTCCTCTCCGCTGGTGTATGCGGCGCAGCTCGGCGTCCTGCGCGCCGGCGCCGCCTTCGTCTGCCTCGACGTGGCGTTTCCCGAAGACCACGTGCGCTTCGTCCTCGGGGACTCCGGCGCCGTGGCCGCTTTGACCGACGCAAGCGGGTCGGTGGCCCTCCGCGGCGGCGCCCTCGAGGATGCCAGAATCCTGGACGCAGCCGCCGCCCCATCACCAGAGTCCACATCGAGTGGCTCGCCCCCGGCGTGGCTCAATGGAGACTCCCTCGCCTACGTAATCTACACCTCCGGGACCACCGGTCGACCCAAGGGCGTGATGGTCGAGCACCGCTCCGCGGTGCACCTCATCGAGCAAGAACTCGCGTACCTCGAGATCACCCCAGACGACCGCTGCGTTCAGGTTTCGTCGCCGGCTTACGACTCGTCCATCGAAGAGTCCTGGGTCCCCCTCGCCGCCGGCGCCACCGTCATCGTCGCCGGGAGCGACGTCGTGCGACTCGGACCCGACCTCATCCCATGGCTGACAGGTGTCCGCGCCACGGTCCTGATGCCGACGCCGACGCTGCTTCGAATGACATCCTGCGAGGACCCACAATCCGACCTTCCGGACCTTCGCATCGTGTACGTCGGCGGTGAAGCGGTGCCCCAGGATCTCGTGGATCGATGGGCCCCCGGGCGCCGCTTTGAAAACGGATACGGCCCCACCGAATGCACGGTCACCATCACCCGCGGACGACTCTTCCCCGGGCATCCCGTCACGATCGGCAAGGTCATCGAAGGCAACGAGGCGTGGATCCTGAACGATCAGCTTGAGCCTGTCCCGGACGGCGCCGAGGGGGAACTCTGCATCTCAGGGCCCCAGGTCGCGCGCGGTTACCTCGACCGGCCAGAGCTCACCGCCGAGAGGTTCCCTACGGTTCCAGGTGTCGGCCGAATCTACCGCACGGGTGATCTCGTGCGATCCAACGAGAACGGCGAACTGACGTACCTTGGACGCGCCGACACCCAGGTCAAGGTACGCGGTTATCGCATCGAGCTCGAAGCGATCGAATCGTCGATGGCGGCCCTGCCTGGGGTAGCGGCGGCGGCCTGCCGCGTGGCGGGCAGGCCGGGGGGCCTGGACCAGATCGAAGCGTTTCTTGTGCCCGAGGACAGCGACGAGCCCCCATCGACAGAAGCCGTCGCGGCGGCACTGCGCGGGTCCCTGCCCGCGTACATGGTGCCTGCGCAGTTCCATACCCTCGACCGACTTCCGACGACCACCAGCGGTAAGCTAGATCGCCGAGCGCTTCCCATGACGCTGGAGAGCGGCACCGCAGAGTCCCAAGGGAACCAAGGCCTCGAGGACGAGCCGCGGAGCGAGCTCGAGGCCCTGATCGCGGCTGCCCTGGCGTCGCCGCTCGGCCTCGGCACGATCGGGCTTGATGAGGACTACTTCGACGTGGGCGGCGACTCCCTCGGCGTCGCAACGGCGATTTCGATCCTGCGGGAGACGCGCAAGCCCGAATCCGCCGCAGTGCGGCTCGGCCAAGGCCTCGGGGCCAGGGACGTGTATGAACACCGCACGGTAAGGGCCCTTGCAGCTCACCTTGAGGGTGAACCCGCCCGGCCCAAAGGCGACGCTGTCGCCGCGCGAGATCGCCTACGGGAGGGCTCGTTCCCCTTGGCCGTGACGGCCGCGCAGATCCTCTGGCTCCTGGGGGAACTCACCGCGGCGACCTGGGCCGGCTACGCCCTGGTGTTTTGGGTCGCGCCTCGACTGATCGAGGCGCTCGGGGTCGCGCCGCTGCTCCTTCTGGCTCCGCTCCTCGCCCCCATCACCCTGATGCTCTACGCGCCGCTGGCCCTCGGCTTCGCGGTTCTGGTGAAGCGTGGACTCATCGGCGAATACACGGCACGCCGCGTGCCGGTGTGGAGCGGGTTCTACCTGCGCCACTGGATCGTTCAGCGAACGGTCCGGCTGTTCCCGTGGGGTCTTTTGCAGGGCACGGTGTTCTACGGGACGGTGCTCCGTGCACTCGGGGCGAGGATTGGCGAGCGCGTGCACATTCACCGGGGCGTGGATCTGCTCGGAGGCGGCTGGGACCTCTTGACCATCGGCGACGACGTCACGCTCTGCCAGGATTCAGCGGTCGACCTAGTCCATCTGGAGGACGGTGAACTCGTCGTGGGCCCGGTCACCCTGGGCTCCGGCTGCACATTGGAAGTGCGGGCAGGGGTGGGCGAACACACGACGGTCGGCGAAAACGCCGAGCTGGCGCCGCTCTCGTACCTCGCGGCCGGGGCGTCGATCGGAGCCGGCGAGCGCTACGACGGCGTCCCGGCCGAGGCCACGGGGCAGGCCGGGGCGGCGCTGCCCACCGCACTGGACCATGGGGCGTCCCCCCTCACGCCGCGGGCCCACGGGCTTTGGCTCATCGCTTCACGCGCCGCCTTGGGGCTCGTATTCGCATGGCCCGCCGCGGCGATCCTCGCCCTGCTCGTCGCCGCGTCCGACGTGGACACGGGAGCCGCGGTCCGATGGCTGCAAGGGCCGTGGGACTTTGCGGGTGCCTCCGCCCTGCTGCTCGCTCTCGCCGGCCTTTCCTTGATCCCATGGCTCGCCGGCTCCGCCCTGCTCCTGCGCTGGACCCCATCGATCCCGGTGGGCTCGATGGGCCGCTGGAGCCCCATGTATGCGTGGCTCTGGCTGCGAACGGGACTGCTCGAAGGTGCTGGGACATGGCTCGCAGGGAGCCTCTTTTGGCGGTGGTGGCTGCGGCTAGCGGGAATGCGCATGGGCCGCAACTGTGAGGTGAGCACGATCATCGATGTCTGCCCAGAGCACGTCAGCATCGGCGACGAGAGCTTCTTTGCGGACGGCATCTACCTTTGCGGGCCGCGGATCCGGCGCGGGATCGTCGAAACGGGGAGGGCCGAATTCGGCGCCAGGGTGTTCCTCGGCAATCACGTCGTGATCGCGCCGGGGACCCAACTTCCCTCGGATGTGCTCCTGGGAGTGTCCACCTCCGTGAACCCCGCGGAAGTGCAGCAGGGTTCGTCGTGGTTTGGGCATCCGCCCTTCGAGTTGCCGCGCCGGGAGGTGGTCGAAGGCGATCGAAGGCTCACCCACGATCCATCCCTCGGGCTCTACGTGCACCGCATCGCGTGGGAGCTCATGCGCCTGGCCATCCCCCCGGTGCTGACCCTGGGCGGCCTGCTTTGGCTTCAGCTAACCGCAGGCCTCGGGCTCTTGCTAGCGCCCCTTGCGTCCCTCGCGGTGATCGCCGGTTTCGCGGCGCTCGTTTGCGCGACCAAGTGGCTATTGCTCGGCCGTGTCAGCCCCGGCACCCACGGGTTTTGGTCCACCTGGTGCTGCCGCTGGGACTTCGTCTACGTCGCGTGGGGCATGATCGCGCGGGGCGCGCTTTCGCCCCTGGGTGGGACTCTTCTACTCCCCTGGTACCTGCGCGCCATGGGCGTTCGCGTGGGTCGGCGGGTGGTGCTCGGCGGCGAGTTTGCCCAGGTCGTCGACCCCGACATGCTGGAGTTCTCCGACCACTCCACGATCGACCGCCCCCTCTTCCAAGCCCATAGCTTTGAGGACCGCGTGCTCAAGATCGACCGGGTCAAGGTGGATGCCGGCGCGACGGTGCGGCGGGCGACGGTGCTCTTCTACGGCAGCCACATGCAGCCCGGAAGCCACGCTACGCCGCACAGCGTCGTCATGAAGAACGAGACGCTGAGCCGGGGCGTGCGGTACGGGGGAGTCCCAACGCGCCCCTTGGAGTAGGGCCCAGAATCGAGCTACCTCGAGGGTCTGGGCAACGCAGCGAGGCGCTCGAAGGGCGGTGCTGTGGATAGACGGGGAATGAACGGCCCTTTAGCAGGCCGTTGAACAATTCAACTATCCAGAAAACCGCCCCTCGAACGCCTCGC
>CAJXRJ010000016.1 GCA_913058555.1 uncultured bacterium | reverse complement strand
TCGTCGGCAGCGTCAGATGTGTATAAGAGACAGCCCGCCCCGGAGCCGAAGCTCCGGGGCGGGCGCCCGTGCCGCCTGGATCACAGGAGCGACCAAGGGGACCACGCGGCCTTTTCTAGGGAGGGCAGCCCGTCTCAGTCGCCGATTCGATCGAGCAGCACGATCCAATCGGACTGGGTGTTGGTGATGACCACCTGAAGTTGAACCGCCCCTTGGCTGCTCGAGACGTCCGGCCCGCGGCCGGCCAACTGCCCGTTGCGCGGGTTGAACCAGCGCACTCGGTAGGTGCCATCGAGTTCCGACATGTTCACGGTCGGAACCTGCGAAGCGCTGGGCAGGAAGATCGCCAGCTTCTGGTCGGGTTCAAGCAGCGCTTCCGCGCCACCGAAGGACCCGTTTTCGCCGGTCACAATGTGATCCGCGGGGTGCATGCGCTCAACGCTCAGGTGCTCCGCCATGAACTCGCGGGCGATGCGGGTGAAGCGCCACATGTCCTCCCGGGTGCGGAAGTTCTCCATCTTCACGTCGCCGCCCAGGGGCAGATCGTGATAGCCGCAGTACCACTCGATGCCGCCGCTCGAGAAGAGCACGTCATAGAGCACTTCACGGCGCATCTGCACAGCGTTCGAACCGGAGAGCCCCTCGTTCCAGGTTCCGTTTTCGTCCATGTCGACCGTCCACTTGCGTCCCGAGTTGGCGGTCATCTGGCGCACGGTTTGGGCCAGGTTGTCCGCGGCGTCCGCGAGGTACTGCACGGAAGCGGAGTCGAAGAGCGGGTCGCCGACGATCTGCTGGTAGAGCGAAAGGTCGTTGGGGTGCGTATGCACCGAGGTCGGGTGGTCGTAAGGATCCACCGCGTCGAGGTAGCTCGCCATCTCGCGCAGGGTGGTGACCGGGTAGTCGTTCTCCTCCGAGAGGTTCCACTTGAGACCGTTCACGTAGCCGAAGCGCGCCGAGAGCTCACGGAAAAAGAGCTTGCGCTCTTGGCCCATGTACCCGTCGTCGAGCCAAGTTTCGTTAGCGAGCTCCGTCTCGGCGAGCACCACGTGCAGCATGATGCCCTGCTCCTGAGCATGGTTTAGGACCATGTTCCACTGGTGGAGGCGGCTGATGTCGTAGTGCGTCTTGTCGAAGCTAGTGCGTTGGTAACCGATGAAAGGCGTGGTGTCCTGACCGTCACCGCCCAGGTTCATGGGCAGGAAGTAAAGGGCGTTGACGCCTTGGTCCCCGAGGTAGTTGAGTGCGCCAATGATGCCGCGTGAGTCAACGCCCGTGGAGGAGGAGCGGAAGAGTGGGTCGCCAACGTTCCAGTCGGCGCGGTGCGGCGTGTAGCTGTGGATGATCCCCACGCCGCCATTGTCCTGGACGTCATCGAAGCCGGCAAAGGCCATGAAGTTCTCAGGGCTGTTGGTGCCGGTCTTGATGAAGAACCCACCGTCGCGTTGCTTGAGGTAGTGATCGTTTACGTACTCCAAGCGGCCATCGGCGAGTAGTCCGGGAGCGCCCGGATCTCGCGGAAGGACGCCAATGGCACCCGTGCCACCATCGAAGTGCGTGGCTTGGCCAGCCTGGCTATCGAGGCTCACCGCGACGCCCTCTCCACCGCGGAAGCTTGCGCTGTAGCTCCAAACGCCCGCCCGGTCGGGGGTAAAGCGCGTGCGCCAGATGTTGCCGGCACCATGGCCTTGGCCGTCGCCTGCGTAGAAGCCGGGCACGACGAACTCCGTCCCGTCGGGGTGTGAGAACGTCACGTTGAGGCGGTAGTCGAGGAACGGGTTCGGCGCAGTGGCCGACTCCGAGGTCATCGGGCCCTCGAAGTCGAGGGTGACGGGGTGCCACACGCAGCCCGCGCCACTGACGTGGGCGGGGGCATCTTCGACGTTGATGAAGCTCCATTTGGAGTCCTCATACTCGCCGTCCGTCACGGTCAGCTCGACGGGGATGGCAAACTCGCCGCTTGTGCGCACTTGAACCACCCGGTCGGTGTTCTGGGTCCCGGCGAGGAATCTGGCACCGCGGATGTTCCAGTGGTAGCTCAGTGCGTCCCCGTCGGGGTCGAAGCTACGGCGACCATCGAGGGTCACGGTGCTTTGGAACGAGTCGTTCTCCGGAACGGCTGCGGGGACAATGGCCGCGGAGGCGAGGGGGGATTGGTTCTGGGTCTCCCGGGACGACTCAGGGTGACTCGTCGACATCGGGTTGTGGACGCTGTTCTTGTAGAGATGGAACCGGTCCATCATGAAGTCGTGGCTGCGCCCCGAGAATTCGATCCGGTGCACGCCCGCGGTCAGCTGATACTCGGCGTAGGGCTTGTTGTGATGGTCGAACTCGTGCTGAGTCGCCCAGGTCCACTGACCCCGTTGCCAAGAGAACGTCTTGACCCACGCGCCACCGTCCATACGCACCCAAACGTCGTTGGCTTCGGTGCTGTCCGCGTGTTCGTGACGGTTGTGGATCCGGAAGTGATACTGGCCCGGATCGTTGATCTGGAACTCGAAGCCGAAGACGTCGTTTCCGGGCTGCGAGAAGTGGTTCGGGCCTGTCCACCGCGTGTAGCTGGACCCGGCGAAGCCGGAGAGGCTCGTTTCCTCGGACCAGGATCCTGTCGCGGACCCCGATTCGATCTCAATGACCACGAGGCCATTCTCTTCCATAAACGGGCCGTTCTGGGCCCACGCAGCGCTAGACGCGGCGAAACCGAGGACCGCCAAGCCCAAGGTCCGCACTGCACGCTGTTGAATCAAATTGTTCATTTTTGGTCGCTCCATGAAGCGTCCGACCCTGGTCCGTCGGAATTTCTCTCGCATGGCCGGTGGGCCCGCAAGCGCTTCTTCTCTCCCCCATGTCGGCGGGTTCGAGGGGCGACCCTGCACTTAAAGCGAGTTCCTACGTTCGGTGTGTCAACTTTGAACGGCTGGACGGTTCCTGACACCACGGGCGCGCCCTCTGGGGTCTTGGATTGACGAAGGGGGTCGCTCACAGGGTGGGGGGGGATAGGATTCCCGCATGCTTCACGTGTTCCGCACCACACGCCTCCGATCGATGCCACAGTCCCAGAATCCGTCTCAAGCCGAGACCACCTCCCTCCTCCGCTCCCGAGGGGGGCTTGCTGCGCGCCCGATGCTGGCCGCTGCGATGCTCCTGTCCTGTTGTATTGCCGCTAGCTGCGGCGATTCAAAGGGGAAGGGCGCCCCGTCCGGTGGCTCCGCCACCTCCGCCGAGGACACGAGCCTCGCCGTTGAGTGGTACGACCCGGACACGAAGCGCTTCAAGAAGTCCGAAGGGCGGATGATCTACAGCAACTTCGTGGGGGAGAGAACCTGGTGGCATCAGAACCAGCAGATTCAAAGGAAGGGCCAGTACGACGAACAGGGCCGCGAAACCGGCGACTGGCGTGAGTACCACCTGACGGGTACCCCCGCGTCGCACTACTCGCATGAGAAGGGCGAGCTCATCGGCGAATTCAAGCGCTGGCACGCCAACGGCAATGAGGCAGAGAAGGGCTTCTACGTCAGCGGCCGCAAGTCAGGGGAATGGCTCACCTGGCACATCAACGGTAAGAAGCAGTCCCAGCAGAAGTTCGTGGAAGGGCGTCCGGAGGGAGAGGTCTTCTCCTGGTTTGACGACGGAGCGCTGGGTCAGAAGGGCACCTACAAGGACGGCCTCAAGAACGGCGTCTTTGAATCGTATGGCCAGGACGGAACGCTGATGCAGCGCGCCGAGTTCGACCAGGATCGCCCGGTCGGCAAGCTAGAGGAGTGGTACGCCTCCGGCCAAAAGCGGCAGCTCCGCGAGACCCAGGCGGGCGAATTCCACGGCAACGACATCGTCTGGTGGGAGACCGGGCAGGTCCGTTTCCAACGCACATGGGACAATGGGCGCCAGGTGGGCGAGGAGGTGGGCTTCCACGAAACCGGTGAACGGTCCCTTCACGTTCGGTTCATCGACGGACAGAAAGAAGGCGTCCTGCGTAACTGGCACCCGTCGGGCCACCTCGCGGCCCTCGTGGCCTTCCAGGCAGATCAGCGGGTTGGCATCGCCCGCAACTGGACCCCGGAAGGGCAGCTGCGACTCCTCGAGGTTTATGTGGCCGATCAGAAGTTCGGACCCCAGCAGGTTTGGTTCCCGTCCGGAGCGCGTGAGAGCTTCTCGACCTTTGAAGCGGACCAGCTCACCGGTCCCCGTTACGTGTGGGGGGAAGGAGGCAACCTCATCGAGACCACGTCCGGCTTCTTCCAGAACGGCACCCGAGTGCGGAACCTCACGGACGAGGAGAAAGCGGGGGCCGGCGGCCTCCAAGCCAACCCCGAGCCCGTCAAGCTCACCGGCGAAGTGTTCGATCCCATGACCAAGTTCGACGAGCGGGGCGAGCCCCGCGACTGATCCCATCGGTATTCTCTTGGCCCCGACCGACCCACCAGCCACTCCGATGACGAACATTCTCCCTAGCGCGCAAGCCCCCGCCCCCCGCACCGACGACGCCGTCTGGGCGTCCATTGACCGGGAGGAAGCCCGGCAGGAAGTCCAGCTCGAGCTGATCGCCTCGGAAAACCACACGTCGCGCGAGGTCATGGCCGCCATGGGCACGGCGCTCACGAACAAGTATGCAGAGGGCTATCCCGGACGGCGCTACTACGGCGGGTGCGAGTTTGTCGACGAGGTCGAGGACCTGGCGCGGGACCGAGCGAAGGAGCTCTTCGGATCGGAGCGCGCCAACGTTCAGCCCCACAGCGGCACCCAGGCCAACATGGCGGCCCTCATGGCGTGCATCGATCCGGGCGACAAGGTCCTCGCGATGTCCCTGGACCACGGCGGCCATCTCTCCCACGGCCACTTCAAGAACTTCAGCGGCGTCTTCTACGAGTTCCACAGCTACGGCGTGGACAAGGGGACAGAGCGCGTCGACATGGACGCCGTGCGCGACCAGGCCAAGAAGGTGCAACCCAAGATGCTCCTCGCGGGCGCCTCGGCGTATTCACGGCCCCTGGACTTCGCGGCTTTCGCTGAGATCGCGAAGGAAGTCGACGCGGTGCTCATGGTCGATATGGCCCACATCGCAGGCCTGGTGGCGGGCGGCCAGCACGAAAGCCCCGTGCCCCATGCGGACGTCGTGACGATGACCACGCACAAGACCCTTCGGGGTCCGCGTGGCGGGCTGATCCTCTGCCCGAAGAACCGCATCGTCAAGGTCAACAGCGCGCTCTTCCCGGGGGGGCAGGGCGGCCCGCTCATGCACGTGATCGCCGCCAAGGCCATCGCCTTCCGCGAGGCGCTCCAGCCTGACTTCAAGGCCTACGCGGCCCAGGTAGTGAAGAACGCCGCCGTGCTTGCGGACGGCCTGATGGACCGCGGCATTCGCATCGTCTCCGGCGGGACCGACAACCACTTGATGCTCGTGGACGTGAACAGCATCGGCCTCTCAGGTGCCCAGGCCGAGGACGTCCTTCATAGGGTCGACATCACCTGCAACAAGAACCTGATCCCGTTTGATGAGCGCCCGCCCATGGAGGCCTCTGGCGTTCGCCTCGGCACGGCGGCGATTACGACGCGCGGTCTTGACGAAGAGGACATGGGGAGCCTCGCGGGCTGGATCGCCGACGTGCTCCATGCACCCGAGGACGAGGCGGTCATCGCGCGGGTCAAAGGCGCCGTGAACGAGCTGACAAGCGCCCGGCCGATCTACCACTAGGCACTCGTTCGGGACAGTTCCAAGAACACGGGCCATGGGCCGCCAGTCGGCGGCCCATGGCCCTTGTTCTTATGGCAAGCGCACCGGGGATCGGGACGCGCTTCTGGCGCGCCAAAAGTCTTCCCTAGGCCGACTTCTCGTAGCCGAGCATCTTGACGACGTCGAAGATCTCCGACCAGGTCGGGAAGGGACGGCCCTCGGTGCGTTTGTAGTCGTCAATGGCCTGGATGAACTCCAGGACGTCCTTGGTCATGTCCGCGGGCTTTGAGGTCAAAGGCTGCGGCTTCTTGGCCGCCTTCTTGGAGCTCGCCTTGGCGGTCTTCTTGCGGGCATCGGGCTCCACCGCTTCGCCAGGCGACGTACCCACGGCCTTCGTGGTGGACTTGCGGGAGGCCGAGCGCTTCGCTGCGGGCTTCTTCGAGGAGGACTTCTTCGGGCTCATGGCTGCATCCGCGGGGCGCGCGGGGAATCGAACTAATGGCCCTTCCGGGAGTGGAGGGCCGCCGCTTTCCCTTCCCGTCGTCCGAAGTCTTGATCGCCCTTGAGTGAGTCCGCATCTGAGGCATAGAGGATGGCCCTATGCCTTCGAAGCTGGCGCTGGCACTACCAGCTGACCCCTCCGAGCCGCAGTGCCTCTTCCATAGACTCCAGGGAAGGGGACGAGATCACGCCGACCTCCGTCACGATGGAAGTCACAAGCTCCGCCGGGGTCACGTCAAAGGCGGGTGCGTAGACCTTGACGCCCATGGGGGCGGTGCGTTTGCCGAAGCCTTCGGTGACTTCCTCGGCAGGGCGCTGCTCGATGGGGATGTCTTTGCCGGATGTGAGGGCAGGGTCGACGGTGGAGAGTGGCGCCACCACGTGGAAAGGAATTCCGTGGTGGCGCGCCGCCAGGGCCACGGAGAAGGTCCCGATCTTGTTGCACACGTCGCCGTTGCGGGTGATGCGGTCCGATCCCACGAACACCGCGTCGATCTTGCCTTCCGACATCACGTGGGCCGCCATGCTGTCGGTAATGAGGGTGACGTCGACGCCGGCTCTGCCAAGCTCCCAGGCGGTGATGCGCGCCCCTTGGAGGAGCGGCCGCGTCTCATCGGCGTACACCGAAACACGCTTCCCCTGGGCATGGGCGGTGTAGATCGGCGCAAGGGCGGTCCCCATGCCCGCGGTCGCGAGGGCCCCGGCGTTGCAGTGCGTGAGTAGGGTCGCGCCGTCATGGATGAGCTCAGCCCCTAGGAGGCCCATCTGGGCGCACGTTTGGCGATCACCTTCGTAGATCTCCAGCGCCTCGGTCAGCGTCGCCTGCTTCAGCTCGTCGTGGGACAGATTGCCCGCCCCTTCGGAGAGGAGCCCCTCCAGGTGACGGAGGATTCGGTGCGTCGCCCACGACAGGTTCACCGCCGTGGGACGGGAGGCGTCTAGGGTGTCCTTGGTCCTGCGGGCCACGGCGAGAATGTCGTCCGAGGGTCCGGCCTCTCGGATCCCGAGCACCATGCCGAACCCCGCAGCCACCCCGATGGCCGGGGCTCCTCTCACGGCGAGGCGATAGATCGCATCGACCATGCCTGGCACGGTATCAACGATGAGCTGCTCCTCCTGGGCGGGCAGGAGCGTCTGTTCGAGCATGCGGACGTGGCCGTCGACGCCGCCCTCCCAGGCGAGCGTCTCAAAGGGGAGCTGGATGTCTTTGGACATGGGGGAAGCCTACCCCGTGAGGGCCCCCAGGCCAGTCCGGAGCCGACTCCCTTGAACGACCCTTCATCAGCCTGGGCTCTGCGCTCGAAGTAATGGGATAACAGGACAACTTTCCCTGCGGCCCCGGGCCCGAATGGGTTATCCCTCCGTAAGCCATGACTGATTTACTCGACGAACGGACCCAGGATGCCGGCTCAAGCGGCGACAACGCGGGCGGCTCGACCGCTGCCCAGGCCCTCGCCGCCGCCGGCGACAGCCAGCAGGCCCAGGATGTGGCCGCCCTTGACGACTCGGCGGCCGCCGCCCAGAAGCGCCTGGGGGCCTCCAAGCGGGGTCTCGTCGAGCGCCTCGTCTACGGACCCGCGCCCCGCTACGAAGAGCTCAGTTCGGGCGCGTCGATCGGCTCCACCCTCACCAAAGAGGGCAAGGCCGTGGTCAACGCCGCCATCGGGTGCATCGGCAAAGGCAAGGCCTTTGAGGCCGACAAGAAGCTCTCCGCAGAGCTGCGCAAAGTCGTCGCAGCCGAGAAGGGCTACGGCTTCACCGTGCCCGACACTTACGGCGGAGCCGGCGGCACCTACGGCGAGCTCGCCGTGGTGGAGGAGGAGCTGGCGGCCAACGGCCTTGGCGCCCTGGCCGTGGAGGTATCCGGCGAGCTGACCATCGGCGCAGGGTCCCTCCTCGCCTACGGCACTGACGACCAAAAGAGCACCTTCCTGCCCATGCTCAGTGAGGGTCGGCTGATGGCCTTCGCGCTCACCGAGGTGGGCGTGGGCGTGAACGCGAAGAAGGTGCAGGCCTACGTGGAGCTCGACGAGGAGTCGGGCTGCTACCGCCTGCACGCCACTGGGCCCAAGGCCAAGATGTACATCACCAACGCCACCCACGGCGCCCTCGCGGGCCTGGTGGCGCGGATTGGAAAGCGCGGCAAGAAGGTCGGCCTTTTCATCATCCAGTTGCCGGAGAAGGACGTCGCCGTGGGGGACAGCCTCGAAGACGGTGAAACCTCCGATTGGGGCTTCGAATGCCACTCGACGGAAGTCTCGGCGTTCATGTCCAACCACAACTCGCGGATGGAGTTTGAGAACTTCCCCATCCCGAAGGAGAACCAGATCGAGGCCGACGGCGTCGAGGTGCTGTTCTACTGCCTGCGCATGGGACGGTGCATGCTCGCGGCCATGTCCGCGGGCTACCAGCGGATGCTGGCCACGGACGCCGCCTACTTCGCCCGGCTCCGCAAGGGCGTGGGGGGCAAGGTCATCAAGCATGAGCTCCCGAGGTTGAACCTCGGCACGGTCCTGGGTGGTGCGCTTCAGGCGCGCGCCCTGAGCCACCTGTCGCTCAAGCAAGACGCGGACGGCGTCGACCTCGCGGGCCTGCGGGATCTCACGAAATCGGCGGCATCGGGCACGGCGATGGAAAGCCAAGCGGCCACAGAGCACGTGCTCGGGGGCCGGACGTTCCATACGTCCCAGAGGGTCAGCGATAGCCGCGCGAACATCCACGTCTTTGGCGTCGTTGAGGGCGAGGACGACCTGATCCTGATGGGCATGGTCAAAGACGTCACGGGACGTTTCACCGAGCGCTACATGGCGGGAATGCTTGGGGTGATCCAGAGCATCAACGTCGAAAAGGACGGCTCTCCCATGGACCCCTCTGAGCTGATCTTGCGCATCGGCCCGATGGAGACCCTGCGGTTCCCTGGGCGCGTGCTCAAGGCGACGCTCAGGCTGCTCATCAATCTCAGCTTCTGGGCCCTCGTGGGCTGGATCGCCGTGGGCCTCGTGGGGGAACTCCTGCGCCTGCCGTTCCGTTTGGTGCCGACCTCGTGGCTGCCCCGCTACCGCAAGCTGCCGGAGAGACTCCGCGGTCACGCCCGCTGGGCGGAGCGCAAGCTGCGCTTCGTGCGCTGGCAGAACCTTGGCCTGAACCTTTGGTTCCAGCTCGAGCTGACCCGGGCACAGATCCCACTTCAACGCTTGGGCAAGACCATGGAGCACCTGACGTCCATG
The DNA here is from genome assembly GCA_913058555.1 of uncultured bacterium. Classification (GTDB taxonomy): domain Bacteria; phylum Planctomycetota; class UBA1135; order UBA1135; genus Saltatorellus. The sequence continues at coordinate 15,640 of CAJXRJ010000016.1, read as the reverse complement.
GTGGCGCTCTGCTATCACGGGTCTGAGCAAGAGCTGACCCAGCAACGCGTGGCGGAACTCCAGTGCCGCCGCCTGAAGGACAAGGCGCGGAGCGTGAGGCTGCTCTCGGACCTGATCGGTATCGAGCGCCTGCGACGAGTCGTCGGCGAGGTGGGGTCGGACATTGAATTCGGACGCTCTACGCTGATCCACAAGGTCAAGCCCGAGATGTACGCGATGCCCTGGGACGAGACGAAGTAGTCCCACAAGCGCGACCGACGCGCCACGCGTATCGGGTGAAGCCGCGCCCCGGGCCCCTAGCGGGTTCGGGGCGCGGCTTCGCTCTGCTAAGGTGCCTGCCATGGCGCCCCTCCCCGCAATGATCGCGCTCGCCGCGCTGGCCTCCGTGGGCCCCGGCGGTGACGACCCCCCGAGCTGGACCGAGGATGTCCGGCCGATCCTCAGTGAGCATTGTTTCTCGTGCCACGGACCTGACCCCAACTCGCGCGCGATGGAGTTGCGCCTGGACACCCTCGAAGGCCTGCATGGCAAGGGCGAAGGACCAGCCCCGATCGACCTGAAATCCCCAGGGGATAGCGAACTGCTGTACCGGGTCTCCACGGACGAGAAATTCGATCGCATGCCGCCGCCGGGCGCGGGCCCTGGGTTGACCTCGGATGAAGTCGAGACCCTCAGGAAGTGGATCGAAGGCGGCGCGAAGTGGGAGGCCCACTGGGCCTACGCGCCGCTCAAGCCGCTGTCCGCTCCCGTTGCTCCGTCTGGCGCTCCGTCCTCCAGGGCCCGTACGGAGATCGACGCCTTCGTAGAGAGGCGCCTGGCCGCGGAGGGATTGACCTTCGCCCCGGATGCACATCCGGTGGACATGATTCGCCGCGTCTACCTGGACCTGATCGGACTGCCGCCTTCCCTCGAGGTCGCGGAAGCGTTCGCCCAGGATCCGTCCGAGGCAGCCTATGCCGCCGCCGTGGACCGGCTCCTTGGCTCGACGGCCTTTGCCGAGCATTGGGCGAGGCACTGGCTGGACATCGCGCGGTATGCGGATAGCCACGGCTACACCATCGACGGCGGCCGCTCCGTTTGGCCCTGGCGGGATTGGGTAGTTCGTTCGATCGACCAGGACCAACCCTTCGACCAGTTCACGGTCGAGCAGCTCGCGGGGGACCTCATCCCTGGCGCCACCAGGGACCAACGCCTCGCGACGGGTTTCCATCGCAATACGCAGATCAACCAGGAGGGCGGCGCCAAGGACGAGGAGAATCGCATCAACGCCGTCATCGATCGGGTCAATACGACCGGCAGCGTTTGGCTCGGCACCACGGTTGGCTGCGCCCAGTGCCATACCCATAAGTTCGACCCGGTGACGCACACCGAGTACTTTGGGCTCTACGCCTACTTCAACTCCACGCGGGACGGCGGCGTTTCCGGCGCCCCGTCAATGCTCGTCCCGCGCAATGCGAATGAGGAGGAGAAGGCGCAGCAATGGGAGAGCGCTATGGCGAAGGCGCGAGCGGACTACTTGGCTGCATGGAACCGGTCGAGCGAAACCTGGGAGACATGGCAGCCCTCGATCGCGACCGGTAGCAACGGCCCCGAACTCAGGCCAGAGGAGGACGGGTCCTTCCGGGTGCTTGGGCAAAGCCCGGTCTATTCCACATACGTTCTCGAAGGCACGTTGCCCGTTGAGGGCGCCGCGGCCCTGCGCATCGAGGCCCTGCCCGAAGGCGGTCCGGGCCGAGCGCGCAATCGGAACTTCGTGCTCCAGGACATCCGCGTCTGGAAGCGCAAGGTGGGGCAAGGTGAGGGCGACTGGGAGAAAGTCCCCCTGGCAAGCGCTCACGCCAACCATGAACAGATGTCCGCCGAGGGCGGTACCTCTTACCCCGCGGCGAGCGTCCTGAACAAAAAACTCGGCGGGGGCTGGGCGATCAACCCGCGCACCGGCGAACCCCACGCCATCGAATTGGAGTTCGCGGAGCCGCTCCCCGTGCTGCCCGCGGACACCGAACTCGAGATGCGGGTCGAACTCGTGCAGGAGTACGGCGGGAACCACACCCTCGGTGCATTCCGCGCCCAGGTGACAGCTGCCCCCGAGTCGTCACGCCAAAGGGCCCAGGTCACGGAAGATTGGCGCACCGCGTGGGGGACCTGGAAAGAGACGCGTTCGGCCCGTCCTGGCATGCCGTCATCCCTCGTTCTGGAAGAACGGGAGGAGGCCCGACGGACTCGCCGCTTCGAACGTGGCTCCTTCCTCGATCAGCGCGAGGATGTCGCCCCGGGCGTCCCTGCGGCCATGAACCGCTTCTCGGACAAGACGCCGAAGGACCGGTTGGAGTTTGCCCGCTGGCTAGTGGATCCTTCCAACGCCCTCGTCCACCGCGTCACCATCAATCGTTGGTGGCAGCAGATTTTTGGGGCCGGCCTCGTCGCGACCGAGAACGATTTTGGCCTAAGGGGCGGGCGCCCATCCCACCCCGAGTTGCTGGAGTGGATGACCCAGGCCTACGTGGACTCTGGTTTCTCGCGCAAAGCAGCCCTGCGCCGCATGGTGATGTCGACCGCCTATCGCCAGGCCGCCGCCGTGGATCCCCTGCGCTCGGAGAGAGATCCGACCGGATCGCTTCTGTCGCGCGCCATGCGCCGGAGGCTCCCGGGGGAGGCGCTACGGGACTCGATGCTCGCCGTGAGCGGCGTGCTCGACCGGACCGTCGGGGGGCCACCCGTGCAGCCACCCCAGCCTGACGGGGTCTTCGCGTTCACCCAGTCCAAGAAGTCGTGGATCCCCACCGAGGGTCCCGGCCGGTTCCGGCGTTCCCTGTACACGCGAATCTGGCGCTCGTCGCCGTACCCGTTCTACGGGACCTTCGACGCGCCGTCCGCCGGGGTCGCGTGTACCCGGCGCCTAACTTCGAAAACGCCCCTGCAGGCCCTGGCGCTCATCAACGATCCGATGGTGATGGAGCTCTGCGAAGCCCTCGCGGACCGACTGGAGAAGGAGCGCCCCGGAAGCACCCCCGCAGGGAAGATCCGCGCGGCCTGGCGATGGACGCTCCTGCGTGAACCCTACACCGAGGAGCTCGAACTTCTCCTTGCCCACTTCGAGCGCACCAAAGCCGAGCAAGACGAACGAACCGCCTGGGTCTCCCTCGCTCGCGTCCTCTTCAATCTTGGGGAGTTCACTCACCGGCCATGATCGATCCCCAAGCGCCACTCCCGTCTGAAGCCATGGACTCCCTGCGAATCGCCCGCCGCCAGGTCCTGACCTCCGCAGCGTCCGGCCTGGGCCTCTTGGCCTTGGGGGACATCCTGCGGGATACCGGGTACGCCGCGCCCACCTGTCCGCAAGCTGGCAAGGCCCCTCACCTCACGCACCCCGCGAAGGTGAAGCGGGTCATTTGGCTCTTCATGGCGGGGGCCCCGAGCCAGTTCGAGCTCTTCGAGCCCAAGGAGGCGCTGCAGCGCCTCGACGGCCAGCCTCTGCCCCCGAGCTTTGTCGAGGGCAAGCGCTTCGCGTTCATCGACGGCGCGCGCGCGAAGCTCCTTGGCACCAAGCGCAAGTTCCAGCAGCACGGGGAAAGCGGCGCGCCGTTCTCGGAGCTCTTGCCCTACACCGCGAAGATCGCGGACAAGCTGTGCTTCCTGCGCGGTGTCCAAGGCAAAGAGATCAACCACGGCCCGGCGAAGCTCTTCATGAACACCGGCCATGGCCAGTTTGGCCGGCCTAGCTTTGGTTCGTGGTCTGTGTACGGGCTGGGCTCGGAGGCGAAGGACCTGCCTGGCTTCGTCGTTCTGCAATCGGGCTCCCGTGGGCCCCGGGGCGGCGCGCCGCTCTGGGGTAACGGGTTCCTGCCTTCCCAGGTCGCGGGCACACCGTTCCGTGGCTCCGGCGATCCGGTGTTGGACTTGAAGTCCCCCAAAGGGGTGACCGACGCGACCCAAAAGGACGCATTCGACACGATCGCCGATCTCGACCGCTTGGCCGCCCAGCGGACGGGCGACTCCGTCTTCCAAGACCGCATCGCAGCGTACGAGCTCGCCCACCGGATGCAGACGAGCACGCCGGAACTCGTCGACCTCTCGACGGAGCCCCAATCGATCCGCGACCTCTATGGACTCAAGGACGACTCACCGTCGTTCGCACGCAACTGCATCCTCGCGCGGCGACTGGTGGAAAGCGGCTCACGCTTCGTGCAGCTCTACCACGCGGACTGGGATCACCACGGCGACGGGAACAACAACCTTGGCAAACCCCTCGAGGCCCGTGCCCGCGAAACCGACCAGGCCTCGGCGGCCCTGGTGCAGGACCTTGAGTCCCGCGGGCTCCTCGAGGACACCCTCGTGATCTGGGGCGGGGAGTTCGGGCGCACGCCCCTCGGGGAAGTGCGCGCCTTCACCGGCCGTGACCATCACATCGATGCGTTCACGCTCTGGCTCGCCGGGGCTGGGGTGAAGGCTGGCCACTCCTACGGTGAAACCGATGAGATTGGGTTCGCGCCGGTGGACGGGGCCATGGATATCCACGACCTGCACGCCACGCTGATGCACCTCATGGGCATCGACCACGAGAAGCTGACGTTCCGGTTCCAGGGGCGCGACTTTCGACTGACCGACGTGCACGGGAAAGTGCACAAGGGATTCTTGTCCTAGACCGTCGGTTAGCCCGGCTGGAGCAGGTCGCGGCCCGTCAGGGTCCGGCAGACACTGAGGTACCGCTCCGCCACCCGGGCCATGATGGCGGGGTCAAGGGTGGGCGGCGGGTACTGCTTGTTCCAGTCGAGGGTTTCGAGCCAATCGCGCAGGATCTGCTTGTCGAAGCTCGGCGGGCTGATTCCGGGGCGGTAGTCCTCCACGGCCCACATGCGGGAGGAGTCCGGCGTCAGCGCCTCATCGATCAGAAGGGTCTTCCCGTCGCGGGTGCCCAGTTCAAACTTGGTATCCGCCAGGAGCAGGCCATGGCCCTTGAGAACCTCCTTGCCGCGCCGGAACAGCGCGAGCACCAGGTCCCGGCCGTGGTCCCAGCGCTCTTGGCCGATCAGGTCCCGGGCTTCGTCCGGCGTCAGCGGGCGGTCCTTGTCCTCGTGCTTGGTGGTGGGCGTGACGATGGGCTCCGGTAGCTCGTCGGCCAGCTGCAGGCCCGCGGGGAGACGGATGCCGCAGATGGTCTGGGACTCCTGGTACTCCTTCCAACCCGACCCGGCGATGTGCCCGCGTACGACCCATTCGATCGGGTCCGGGAGGCTCTCACGCACGATCATCACGCGGCCGCGAAAGCGGTCTTTCCACTCGGTGTCCAAGGCCTCTACGTCGTCGATCGACGTGGAGACGAGGTGGTTGGCGGTGATGTCTCGCGTTTCCTCGAACCAATGGGCCGCAATGGCCGTCAGGACGCGGCCCTTGTGGGGCATGCCCTGATCCATCACCACGTCGAAGGCCGAAACCCGGTCCGTCGTCACAAACAGCAGGTGATCGGGATCGAGGCGGTAGATATCGCGCACCTTGCCGGAGGCGATCTGCTCGAGGGACTTTGGACGGTCGTCGCGACCCAAGTAGACGTCGGTCATGGGTCTGAGGATGCAGGGTGGGGGCGCCCGGCGCCAGTGCGGAGCCGGGTGACAGCCCCAGGACGATGGGAGACGGAGGGCATGTGACCTGGCGGTCACGACGATATGATCGGCCTATGACGGCACCGAGAGACGCGAGAACCCTGGGGCCCGACGGCCGGATCGAAGGGGAGGTGCGGGTTCCGGCCTCGAAGTCTATTGCCCAGCGCGCCCTTGCGTGTGCCCTCCTGGCGAGCGGGGAAACACGGCTCTCCGGGCTTCCCACCGGCCAGGACGTCCTGCACGCCTTGCGGTCCGCCCGCGCTGGGGGAGCCCGCTTCCCGAGCGATGGCAAACGCGACGACCTGCTGGCCACCGCCCTCATTCCACGGCTCGGGCGCGGCGCCCTGGTGGGAGCGCCCCTGGGACCCCGGGAACGGCCCCGGGAATGGGCAGCCTTCCCGGTGGGGGAGTCGGGTACGTCCGCGCGCCTTTTTACCGCGATCGCGGCCCTCGCTCGGCCAGAAGGAAGCGGCGCCGAGATCCTGCCCTCCGGCAGCCTCATCGGGCGCACGAGCCCCGCGTTGTTCTCCGCACTCCGGGCTGCGGGCGCCGGTGTGGAGCACGCGGCCACCGAAGGCGGCTGGCCCGTTCTCCTCACCGCGGCGAATCCCCCGGCGCGTGTGGAGCTTGAGTCCCCGAGCTCCAGTCAGGAGGTGAGCGCATTGCTCGTCGCGTTAGCCGCCCACCCCGGCCGCCGGGACGTGCACGTCGTGGGGTCGATTCCAAGTCGCGGCTACGTCGACGTCACGATGGACGTGCTGGAGAAGTTTGGAGCGGTGGTCACCGCGGAGACATTCCAGAGTGACGGCCACGGCGATAGCGGCGAGCACTTCACGGTGCGGGGGCCGCTCACGGCACCCAATGCCGACTTCCACGTGGAGCGCGACGCGAGCAGCGCCGCGGTCGCGCTCGCGGCGGGCGTTCTGTCCACGGGCGAGCTGACGGTTGTGACTGGCGTGGGAACAGATTCCCGCCAGCCAGACGCGGCGTTCCCCGCGCTGATGGAGCGCTTTGGGTGCGACGCGTCAGGATCGAGTGCGGACCAACTCGCCCTCGAGGGGCCGCCGACCCACGGCGCGGAGATCGACTGTTCGGCGGTCCCGGACGTGGCGCCGGTCCTGGCTGCTGTCGGAGCCTTCGTGGCCCGCAGCGGCGCAACGACCACTTTGACGGGGCTCGAGACCCTGCCTGGCAAGGAGAGTTCTCGCATCGAGGTTCTTCGCCATGGACTCGCCGCGCTGGGCTACGAGGTGCGGGCGGACGATCGCTCCCTATCGATCCTCGGGCGCGGCTCCGAGCCGCAGGCTCCCGTCTTTTTGGACCCGAGCGGGGATCACCGAATGGCATTCGCCTTCGCGCTCATGTCCCTCTTCGAGCCGATGGCCCGCGTGCTTGACCCACAGTGCGTCGGGAAGTCCTGGCCCAGCTTCTGGCGGGACCTTCGGTCCCCCGCCGAGTAACCTAGTCCCATGGTCGATTCCCAACAAGTCGCGCCCGATGGGCCGGTTCTCGTCTGCGGTGGCGCCGGTTACATCGGCAGCCATTGCGTAGCACTCCTCGAGTCCCGTGGCGTGGAAACCATCGTGTTCGACAACCTCTCGACGGGGCACCGCGAGTCGATCACCGCGCCGCTTGTGGAGGGGGATCTCAAGGATCGCGCGTCCATCGCTGCGGCGCTTGCGGAGCACAAGCCCAAGGCCGTCATCCACTTTGCAGCGAAGTGTTACGTCGGGGAATCGGTCACCGACCCGGCCATCTACTACCGCGAGAACGTGCACGCCACCTGGAACCTCCTGGAGGAGATGCGCGCGGCAAACGTGACGGACATCGTCTTCTCGTCCACCTGCGCCACCTACGGCGAGCCGACCGAAGTTCCGATCCCGGACAACCACCGGCAGGAACCGATCAACCCCTACGGCCGCACCAAGCTCCACATGGAGCACATGATGCGGGACTACAGCCGCGCCTATGGATTGCGGTACGCGGCGCTGCGGTACTTCAATGCCGCGGGCGCCTCCCTCGACGGGAGCATTGGCGAGGACCACCAGCCGGAGACGCACCTGATTCCGCTCGTGATCCAGGTGGCGCTCGGCCAACGCGAGAAGATCATGGTCTTCGGCGATGACTACGAGACCCGCGACGGCACGTGCATCCGGGACTACATCCACGTCAATGACCTGGGGGACGCTCACCTTCGTGCACTGGCGCACCTGCAAGGCGGCAAGGGCAACGTTGAGTGCCATCTCGGAACCGGCAACGGCTTCACCGTGATGGAGATCATCGAGGCCGCCCGCGAGATCACGGGCCATGCCATCCCCGCGGAGATCGTGGAGCGCCGCGAAGGCGACCCCGCCATGCTGGTTTCCGGCGGCACCAAGGCCCACGACGTACTCGGATGGACGCCCCAGCGCGGGGACGTGAAGGACGTGATCCGCGACGCCTGGGGATTCCTGTCCAAGTCGCCTGACGGTTATTCGGGGCGCTCCTGATCTGGCGATGGGGGGGTCCTTTCGGAAGTTCGCGGGGGGGACGGTTGTCCCGCAGCTCCTTGTGCTCCTCTTGGGCGCACTCGCGACGGGGTGCCAGAACTTCGATCCAAACAGACTCGACGGTCGCCTGCGCGGGGCCACTTTTGACGCCTATGTCGACACCATCGATCGGCTCTTTGGCGGCCTAGGGGCTGCGGGCATCACGGCCGAGGAACTTTCCACCCGCTACCGCGAGCGTGCCATCGTCGCGGAGACCGTCGCGGGCTTCTATGGCGTCTTGCGTGCCATGCTGGCGGAGCTCGACGATCCCCACGCGGCGCTCGAGGTGTCACCGCGATTCTGGAAGGGCCCTGTGGCCGAGCCCGAGTGGGTTCAATTCACCCGCCACAGGGGCGCTGTTTGGATCGGGGTGCCGGAATCCTCCCTTCGCACGCCAGGGGAGATGTCCGCTCGAATCGCGGAGTGGCTGGAACCCCTCGGCGTCCGCCACGCGAGCGAACTGGACCCCTCAGGCATCGCCCACTTCCTCCGCAGCAGCGCGGCGTACGGGCCGACCCACCTGACAACTCGCCAGATGGCACGGCTCGGCAGGTTCGGCGGTATGGAGGACTCGGATCCTCGCATGCAGGCACTGCAGTGGCTCGAGCTACGAACGATCGACGGGCAGCCCCTTGAAACGACCCATGATGCGGAGCTGCTCATTCGCGGGGCTCTTGGATCCGTCGCCCACCTCGGCGTGGGCCGGCGGGAAGAAGGGGGACGGTCGCAGGAAGCCACAATCGCGCTCCTCCGCAACGCTGGCGTCTTTGAATCCGAGCGGGGAGAGGGCGGCGTGCGCCACCGGCTCAGCGCCATGGAGCTGGCGGACCGGCTCGATCCGTCGATGAGCGAACAGCACCATGCCTACGGCGGCCGATCCCCCGCGGCAGCCTCCCGCGCCCTCAGGAAGGCCCTGGGCAGGAGCGCGTTCCGGTTGGGCCACCGACTGGAGCTCCCCGGCGAGGAATCCGAGGCCTTTGGCCTCGAGGCTTGGCGCCTTCGAACGCCGGCAGGCGCAACGGCAGCGTACCTGCGCGTGGGGAGATTCCGTGGCGCCGTGGACGAAGCGGCGGAGACCAAGCCCCTCGGAATCGCTCGGCCTCTCCAGACGGTCATGGCGGCCTTTGACGGCATCGACCATTGGATCATCGACGTGACCCAGAATCCCGGTGGGTCGTGGCAGGAGGCGGGTTGGTTCCTCAGCTACTTCCTGGGGCCGGAGGATGAGATCGTGCCCCACGTCGTCACCACGGTCCGCACCACGGGCAACTTCCTGTTCCGCACGCGCACCAAGGAGATCCATCGCCTTGAGCGCGTCGACGTGAAACCCGTGGCTGCCCGAACGATCCACGTGCTGGTGGACCAGAACACGGCGAGCGCCGGTGAGATCGTCGCGTCCACCCTCCGCGGGAAGTCGAACGCTGTGGTCGTGGGGGAGCAGACAGCCGGAGCGGAGTACTCCACCGCCGAGTTCGAAGCGCCGGATGGATCGATCCTCCGCATCGGGCTCTCTGGCGGAATGATCGAACCTTACGAGTCCTTTCAAGGTCGCGGCCTCACGCCGGACATCGCCATCCAGCCTCCGTACCAAGAGGGGGCCAACAGGGACCTCGAAGTATGGCGCACGATCTTTCGCTATGAGGCGCTGAGGGCCGCGCTCACCGACATCGATCAGCGCGAAAGCGGCGGAATGGAGATCGACGAGAAGGAAGCGGAGCGCCGTTGATTCAACGTATCCAGGGCCGAGGCCCCGAGCAGCGGCAACGGGCCGGGGTGGAGCCCAGGGCCACTAGCACTCGCTTTGGTGAGATGGCGTGGATCGCTGTCTTCACGGCAGCGGGCGCCCTGCTTGCCGCCTTCGTGCTGGTGCGCATGCTCAAGGGAATTGGCGCGCCCGAGGTGCGAGTCCTCGAGGTGGCGTCGGCCCCTGTGGACGCCGAAGTCCTCGCGGCCGACGTCGCTCGCATCGACGAGCTTGTCCGCTGGCTCGCCGGCCCGGCACGCGCTGGCCGGGACACCCCAAGCGCTGGCCTCGCCGCGGCCCAGGACTACGTGGCCGCCGCGTTCCAGGCGCTTGGGCTCGAACCCGCAAGCGACGCCAACACGCTCTGGGATGAGGCGGGCGCCGGGGCGCAACCTCGGCGGCTGGGGCCCCTTGCCCCTTACCTACGCCCGTTCACGGCCAAGGTCGTTGAGTTCAATCAAACTCCCCTTGAGCGGCCTATCCCAGGGCGATGCTCCTTGAACGTGGCCGATGGAGGTCCCTTCGTCTTGGGCCGTGACTTCGTTCCCTTGGCCGGGGCCCACGGAGACGAGGGCCCCTTCCGAGGGACCGCTGAGGGGGCGCTGGTGTTCGCCGGCTACGCCATCGACAACGAAGCGTCGGGCTACGACGACTTCGCGGCCGTCGACGTCGAGGGCAAGATTGCGGTCGTGCTCGGGGGGGAGCCCCTGCTGGACGGTGCCTTCGAAGGCGGCGACGTGTCTGCGGAAGCGTCGCTATGGAACAAGATCGACGCCCTGGAGGGGCATGGTGCGGTGGGGGTCCTCCTCATTCGGACCGAGGGCGAATCCACACCCACGGGCGAGCTTGCCTTTCGCACCACCAGGGCCAGCTGGGTCCCGCCAACCTTCGACAAGATCCGCGCCGGCCTGCCGACCCTTGAGCTCTCCCGCGCCGCCGGTGCCCGACTCCTCGGCGTCCCCCCGAGCCAGCTGGAGGCAGAGATCGGCGCGGCCCAATCGGCCCTTTCGAGCAAGCGACAAAGGCAGCTCGCCGCGAAGAGCCCTGTCGGTGGAACGGCGCGCATGGAAGCGGTCACCGAGAGGGGCCCGGGCACTCTCTACAACGTCGTCGGCCTCCTGCGTGGCACGTCGCCGTCCGCCCCGTGCCTCATCGTAGGCGCCCACCTCGACCACATTGGCGTAGGCCCCCGCGGACGCATCGCCTACGGCGCCGACGACAACGCCAGCGGCGTCGCGGCGCTCCTCCGCGCGGCGGAGATCCTCACCGAGGCGCGCCCCACCTTCTCGGTCCTCTTCTGCGCCTTCACCGGAGAAGAGGACGGCCTCGTCGGCTCGAAGTCCCTCGCGGTTCGCCTGCCCCCGGACACCGGGCCGGTCCTCGCCATGGTCAACCTCGACATGGTGGGCCGCGGCGAGGCCACCGGCCTGGCCGTCCTGCGCGGCGCCCCTGACGGCAAGCGGCTCTCCCGCCTCGACAACGCCATTGAGTCCACGGTGCCCCTTGCTGGCCACGGCATCGAGCGCGTCCAGCTTGTCCACGACGCCAACTTCTTCACCCGCTCCGACCACTATTCCTTCTACGAAGTCGGCATCCCGTCGATCTTCCTCTTTGAAGGGTGGCCGCACCGGATCGGCGTGTACCACACATGGAAGGACACCCCAGAGACCCTCAACATGGGGAAGATCGCCCGCACGGCGCGGTACTTGGTGGCCCTTCTACGGACGCTGGCAGAGCGCCCCTAGGCCCTCTGCTCACCCCAATCGGCAGGTACGAACGGCACTGGCCTACATCTGGATGGCCCCAAGAAAACGCCCGCCCTGTTGGCGGCGAAGACTCGCAGGTGAGCGAGGCAACCTCAAGGGGATGGGGGGCACCCATGCCGTTGAGGTGGTTCGTTAGGAATTGGGGTGTGCGATCTGTCATGATGATGGGATGGCGCCCGCAAGATGGACTTTTCACAAGGGTTGGGCGGTGCTCCGGGGAATGGCCCTCGTAGCGCTCGTCGGAATGGTGGCTGGCTGCGGAAAGGCCGCCGACGCGGCGGAGGCTGAGGGGCACGGCTCAGACGATTCAGCAGGAGACCCCAAAGGGGTCCCGGGGATCTCCTTTCCTCCGATTGGAGAGAGGCCGCCCTACAACCCGGACGATCTGAAGCCGACCGTCGCCCCTCGGGGCGACATTGGGGGGAGTGGGGCGACATCTGCGGCGCCGAGTCCGGCGTCCACACGAGGATCAACGCTGGCCCTCGCGAGCCAAGGCGCGGGCACTGAAGCAGCGCCGGCACACCCCAAGGCGAAGAAGCAGACGCGCCCTTCCGTCGCTCCCAGCGGCGGTCTGAGCCGCGCCGTGGAGGGCGTGATCCTATCGGCGGTGCGCGGGGCCTCTAAGAAGTCCAAGGGAAAGCTGAAGTCGGGGCAGGCCGTGGTCGCGGTGATGGTCCAGGACCTCCGGAGCGGGGAGGTCCTTGTGAATCGCCTGGGGGAGCGGCCGTTGATGCCGGCTTCGAACTTGAAGGTACTCACGGCGGCGGCGGCGCTCCTGGGACTGGGGCCGGACGCGCGGTTTGAGACGAGGTTCGAAGCCAGCGGCACGGTGGCGAACGGGAGGCTCGATGGGACTCTTGTCGTGCGGGCGGGGGCCGACCCCATGCACGAGCGCGAGGGCAACGGATCCCTGGACCGGTGGCTCGATCCGCTCGCCGAAGACCTGAAGAAGGCGGGCATTCGCAAGGTGAAGGGCCCGCTGGTGCTGGACACGTCGGGTTTCGAGAAGCCCGGCCCCGCGGCAGAGTGGCCCGCGGCGAGCGCCCATTGGCAGGACTACTGCGCCCTGAGCGGCGGGTTCAACGCCAACGGCGGCGTCTTCCGCGTGACCGTGGAGCCGCGGGGCGGACGAGCAAAAGTAACGCTTCGCCCGAGGCACCACGGGCTTAAACGGCGTGGCAGCGTCAGCGTCAAGGGCAAGAAGAACGACCTGCGCGTCGGCGCGAATGCCGGCGGCGTGACGGTGGGTGGGTCGGTGCCCGCCAAGATGGCCGAGTTCGTCACGGAGTTCCGGCACCCGGACCCAATCCAACTCTTCGGGGAGTCGATCCTCGGTGGGCTGGAGGCGCGCGGGATTCAGTTCGAGGAGCGGACGTTTGTACAGGGCACGGGCGGCGCCGGGCCCATGCGCCTGCTCCATACGATGTCGAGCCCGGTGACCTCCGTGCTCGACGCGGTGCTGCTGGACTCGAACAACGCTGTGACCGACCAGCTTTTCTTGCTCGTAGGGCACCGGCTCGGGGGCGGCGGTACGCGTGCGAAAGCGGCCGCGGCGATTCGCAAAGTGCTGGAGAAAGCCGGCGTTGACACCAGCGAGCTGCGTCAAGCGGACGGTTCGGGGCTGTCGAAGGCCAACCGTCTCACGGCGAGCTGCCTCGTGCAGACCCTGTCTGCCCTGTCGCGCACCCCCATGGCGATCCGGCGCGCGTTCTATTCCTCGATGCCCCTCGCTGGCTCCAGCGGAAGCCTTAAGAACCGGATGAAGGGCACGGCGGCGGAGGGATTTGTCATCGCGAAGACCGGCTGGGTGTCGGGCGCAAGTTCGCTCTCTGGGTACGTCCTCGGATCCGATGGGCGGCCCGCCATCGCCTTCTCGATCATCGTTGGCTACCCGCGCATCGGCGGGCTCAACACCTCCTCCTGGAAACCCATGCAGGACGAAATCTGTGCGCTTCTCGCCAACGAAGTGTCGGCCAGGAAGGCGGGGACGGTGCGATGAGCGGCCCAGATGTCCATGCCGATGACCTGGCCGCAGCCTGCGTGGCTGCGCTCGGACTGGTCCAAGCAGGGAGCTCCCACGGGGGAGAGCTGGTGACGGAGGAAGTGGTCCTGGCGGCTGTACTAGCGGCCTTGGACGCGGGCAAGATCCAGACGGAGGCCCACGGGCGCCTCGGCCGTGGGGACGTGCGTACGAAGTCCTCGCGCCGGGACCTCGTGACGGACGTGGACGTGGCCTGCGAGCGCTCCATCGTGGTGGCCCTGCGCGCCATCCGGCCCGAGTGGACGATCGAAGCGGAGGAGGAGGTCGTGGACGCGGAGACCGGGGGACCGAGGTGGTTCGTCGATCCCCTCGACGGCACCGTCAACTTCTTCCACGGACTCCCGCTCTTTTGCGTCTCCATCGGGCTCTATGTGGGCTCGAGGCCCATCTTTGCGGTGATTCACGCACCCCTCCTCGGGGAGACGTTCGTCGCGGCGGAGGGGGCTGGAGCCCATTCGATTCGCCCCGGACAACGAGCCGCCGCCCTGGAGATCAGCGAGACCAAGACACTCGCAGATGCCGTCGTTGGAACGGGCTTTCCCTACCGGCGCGGCGAGCTGGAGCACTCGAACCTCGAGAACTTCAGCCGCTTCTTCTATGACGTGCGCGGGCTTCGGCGCATGGGCTCAGCGGCCTTGGATCTCGCATTCGTGGCCGCTGGACGGCTCGACGCATTCTGGGAGCTGCACCTATCGCCCTTTGACCTCGCGGCGGGGGCCCTGCTGGTCCGAGAGGCCGGAGGCACCGTCACGGACGGGGATGGGGGAGACGGGTGGCTCCGGAGCGGCACGATCGTCGCCGGCCCTGCTGAACTCGCGTCCGCCATGGTGGAGCGCATCGAGGGGTAGCGACGGGACAGGGCCACGGAATGGACCAAGGAGGGGGCCGAGCCCTCAGGTGAGCCAATCACTGCCATAAGCCCCGCCTCTCGTCCAAAAATCGATGGTTGAGTTCCAGGGCTTCGGGACTGAGACTCTTTGCCCCGAAAGGCCGCGGCGACCCGCCGAGCCTTCTCCATCGGGATCCCCGTACACCCCTTAGAAGACCGACACACGTCATGGCCTCGCTGATCAACAAGAAAGCCCCCGCCTTCACCGCCCCCGCCGTCATGCCCGATGGCACGACCAAGGACCTCAGCCTCAGCGACTACGCGGGCAAGTACGTGGCCCTGGTCTTCTACCCGAAGGATTTCACCTTCGTGTGCCCCTCCGAGCTGATCGCCCTCGACCACAAGGTCGCCGAGCTTGAGAAGCGCAACTGCGTGGTCCTCGGTGTCTCGATGGACGACGCCGAAACCCACGCCAAGTGGCGGGAAACGGCCGTTGACGACGGTGGCATTGGTCACCTGAACTACCCGCTCATCGCCGACAACGCCAAGGCCCTCAGCGAAGCCTTCGACGTCGTGCACGCGGATTCGGGCCTCAGCTACCGCGCGACCTTCATCATGGACAAGGACGGCGTCGTCCAGGCCGCAACCCACAACAACCTTCCCCTCGGCCGCAACATGGAGGAGCTCGTCCGCATGGTCGACGCCCTCCAGTTCCACGAGGAGAATGGCGAGGTCTGCCCCGCCAACTGGCAGCCCGGCAAGGCTGGCATGAAGCCCACCGCCGAAGGCGTCGCCGCCTACCTCAAGGAGCACGCCTCCTCGCTCTGATGGAAGGGGGGAGCCGAGGGGGAAATCCCCGATCGGCGCCATTCCTGCATCCCGCGGCCCCCGCCTGGCTTGAATCCAGGCGGGGGCCGCTGTGATTCCAATTTCCTGCCCGTTGCCCCCTGTTTCCCCAGCAAAGGGGCATTGGGACCCTGCGACCACTCGTCCCGGAGGAAGCCCCGTAAGGAACCGCTCGGCGGGGCCGGAATTCGCTGCTTCCCTCAGGGCGCCAGGCGTCGGTATCCTCGCGGATTCCGCCCGGAGGAATCGAACTCTCCGGAGCCCCACCCTGGCCCCTGCCCGGTCC